>NZ_JBDNJQ010000077.1:0-36910 GCF_051172895.1 Nostoc sp. CALU 1950
CAGCAAGCAAAAAGGCATATTGCTTTCTCAAAACCCTTGATTGCTTTCTCATTTCGGTAGATTCAGCAAGCAAAAAGACATATTGCTTTCTCAAAACCCTTGATTGCTTTCTCATTTCGGTAGATTCAGCAAGCAAAAGGGAATTCTACTTACTTAAAATACCCTCTGACTTTATAATTTCAGTGTTTTCCACAGTTAATTACCTTTCCCCGTGCCTTATCCTAAGACTTAATCAAAATATTCACTTCTTCAGGAATTTGAATTTACTGCTGTGTATAGACAACAAAGAGAAAAATTTTAATTTATAAATTAAATAAGAATTACAGAGGTCAAACTTATGACACAACCTAACTCTCAAGATAAAAATAGCTTTCTTTATCCTCGTAGTCGGTATTATGGTAAATTCCAGCCAGAGAACTTAATGTTTAATGCCAACCTCCAAGAATTTGCCCAAAAAATTAGTTACATCGCTTGCCTAGAAACAGGGGGTAAACTGTCTCAGGAACAAGCTTACCAGCAAATTCAGGTACTTTGGAAACAGTTGAAACATAGCAAAAAGCAACTAGCTATTGGTGGAAATAAAGAAATTTAATGGTATTGGGTATTGGGCATTGGGCATGGGGGATTGGGCATTGGTTGCCCCTCTTGTCCCCCTCACCTCCTTCATACCACTAGTTCAGTTACCTTCTAGCAAAGTCCAGAAGTAGCCATCTGGTGCAATGAAGGAGAAACTTGTCTCGCCAAATTCATTACTGATAATGTCTGTAACTTTTTTTGCAGTACTCGACTTGATGCGATCGCAATATTCCTGTAATCCCTTAACCCGATAGGTATATAAAGACATACCTAAACTACCTGGTTGGGCTGCCTCAAAGCGCGATTCTAAATTAATCTTTTCTGGGAATCGAACGATGTAAAGCCTACCACTACGTGTAGCCATCAAATCAAACTTAGAAGAACGAGGATCATCAAAGGTAGTGACAATGAACTTTTCACCAGGGTTAAGGTCAAAAATATCTTTACCTGCTGGCGAAGATTCATAGCTAGTTTCGACATCATCACGCACACGCAGCAAACCCAAAACTTCTTCATAAAACTTCAGGGTTTCTTTACTGTCATCTTGAACGATGATTCCTATATGGGTAAACTGACTAGTCTTGAGAGGCGCATTCTGGTTAACTTGTCCGTAATGCTGTAGCGTATAGCCAAACCGTTGAAACAAAACCTGTCGCGCTAAGGGTTGCAGTAGCAGCATTTCTCGCACACCAACTGCTGGCTCAATAAAAGGACGGCTTTTTCTCTCTTTGTTGTAGATGACTTCCCAATAAGGGCTAGAGTACCTAATAGGAAAACCTGCTGCCTTTGCATCTTCTATATGATTTAAAATACTTAAAATATCTGTTGTTAAACTTGTTGCCCAGCGATTTCCCTTAATTTTCATTGACGCTGTTCCCAAACCTTCATTGGTGGGATTTTGCCAAACCATCAGCCGAATCAAACCATGATCTGCATTTTGGTGATAGAGGCGGATTGAGCGTAAAGACGAATTCACCCCATATAATTGATAGGCTACATCTGCGGTTAATTCACCCACTTCACCAATGCGATAGCCAAATTGCTCCCAATACTGAATTGCAGAAATTGGCTCTGGGATGCCAATACAGACTTCATAGATACCTTCAATAGCGGTTTGTTGTTCTTGAGTCATAATGAGTGCTGAGTTGGGAATTAGGAGAGACGCTATGAATAGATTAAGAGAGACGCGATGAATCGATTAGGAGAGACGCGATGAATCGCGTCTGTACAAGAATGAGGAGTAGAGACGCGATTCATCGCGTCTGGGTTTATAGAGGTATCTCAGAAAGAATCCGAAAAGCAACAACTCTATTTTGTAGCTTATGATGTACCTAAAAAAACTTTATAGCGATCGCTATAAAGTTTTTTTAACAGGAGTTAAGCTATGACGCAGCGACTGACTCAAGAGCAATTAGCACAAATAGTCACAGAAGTAGAAGGTCTGCAAGTGCGTCGGGAAGCGGAACTAGACCAACAGCAGGTGAGAGAAATTTTACAGGAGTTAAATTTACCGCCAGAGTTATTAGATGAAGCGCTAATTCAGTTAAATCGCCGCCAAGCACTAGAGGTACAGCAACGCCGGAATCGATGGATTACCTCTGGAGTGGTGGCAGTTGTAGTGGTTGTCATTGCATCTACAATATTTTTTATGCAGCAGCAAAGTTCTACACTCTCTCGTGTTTCTGCTCAACAAGACCGCATCACCTTGGTACAAGATAGTGGCGGTAACTTAAAGACAATTTCCCGCCAAACTAATCCAGAAGTGTTGTATCGTGTCACCTTAAAGGATGCACCCTTGGGGAAAAAGCTGGC
Organism: Nostoc sp. CALU 1950; assembly: GCF_051172895.1. Taxonomy (NCBI): domain Bacteria; kingdom Bacillati; phylum Cyanobacteriota; class Cyanophyceae; order Nostocales; family Nostocaceae; genus Nostoc; species Nostoc sp. CALU 1950. Next base: position 2,389 of record NZ_JBDNJQ010000077.1, read on the forward strand.
TCTCTCTTGTAATTGGATTGACCCAACTGGTCAAATTGTCAAGCAAAACAACTATCAAACCCGCGAAATTAATACGTCTGTCTGGGATACCCAGTGTCGCTACACTATTAACCCAGCTGCAACAGTTGGCAATTGGCAGGTGCAGATGTTCCTAGAAGGCCGGCAGATTAGCGATGCAACCTTTGAAGTGAAATAGTCCAGATGGGCAACATCCCGCATCACTTTCTTGGCTATTGGGGTTACGGCACTCAACACGAGTTAGAAGCGCTGTTAAATAGTGTTGTGGAAAACCTCTCTCCAAACCTCTCCCCTACAAGGGGAGAGGCTTTGACTTTTCCCCCTTCCCTTGCAGGGAAGGGGGTTAGGGGGTTAGATCAGAAAATCTGGAATGTTGTTTATATAGGAATCGATGGAAATTCCCGAAAGCAACAAAATCAGGACTTACACGCTGAACACCTGAAATCTAGATCCCCCCTAGCCCCCCTTAAAAAGGGGGGAACCTTGAAAGCCCCCTTTTTAAGGGGGTTGGGGGATCTCTCCTCTGTAAGTTCTAAAAATCAAATCGCTGCAATTTCTGCATCAGGATTATTAACTTCACCCGATGCTTGGGTAAGTCTCCAGGAAAACAACTGCCTAATTTTGGGAAGAGAACCTTTCGGTAAAGTGCCTTTGTATTGGACTCAGCAAGGACAAGTAATCTGGTTTGCATCCCAACTGCAATTACTTTTACCGATTTTGCAACATTCAGAAGTTAGCATTCCGGGGTTATATGGGTATAGCTGTTTTTCCTACGTTCCCACACCCTTAACTCCTGTTAATGGAGTATTTGCAGTGACGGCGGGAACTGAATTAGTTTGGCAGAGCGATCGCCAATCAGGTATTCTGCAAACACCTGAATCTAAAAACATCCACTCGTGGCGGGAAGCTCCACAACAGTTAACAGATGAAGCTACAGCAATTACCGAATTGCAAACTCTCCTGAAAGACTCAATTGAGCGACAGATTGCCGATTTAAAAGATGAGCCTGTTGGGGTGTTTCTCTCTGGCGGACTCGATTCATCAGTGGTGGCGGCGCTACTAGTACAAGCAGGTGTGAAAGTCCGCGCCTACACTTTAGATTTTGGTGATGTAGGGATTCCAGAATATCCATACGCTGAACAAGTCGCCCAGTTTCTCAAAATTCCGCTGATTAAAGTTGCAGCAAACCCAAATTCGATCAAAAATGCTCTAATTCCTACTGTAAAAGCATTAGATTTACCTTTTGGAGATGGTGTGTGTGTGCCGTTATATCTCCTATGTCAGAGGGCGAGTCAGGAAACTCAGGTAATTTTTAATGGCGAAGGTGGAGATCAATTATTTGCTGGTTGGACAAACAAACCTTTAATTGCCGCAGGTGTTTATCAGGCAGAAAATCCCGCCGGAGAGGAAACTTTTATCCAGCAATATCTCCGCACCTTTCACCGTCTTGGGGGATACGAATCTCAAGTTTATCAACCAGATATCTATGCACAGATCCAAAATTTGCATCCCGAAGATTGGCTGTTGGCGGCTCTCGACGCAACCGAGTGTCCATCTTTGCTACATCGCCTCCGCCGTGCTAGTTTGATGCTCAAAGGAGCGCAGAATATCCATCCCCGTGCGACTGCATTGGGGTTTGCTCATGGGTTATGGGTGCGATCGCCTTTTTGTGACTTACCTTTAGCTGAGTGGACATTCCGCCTATCTGGAGAACTCTGTTTACAAGGAGCTTGTGAAAAATATATCCTCAAACGGGCTGTAGAAAATTGGCTTCCACCGGAAATTGTCTGGCGACAAAAGCGGGGTATGGGGGTTCCCTTAACTTCTTGGTGTTTAAATGATTTTTGGCATCAACTGGGCATCTGGCTCAATCCAGAAGTACTTCGCACTAACAATCACTTTTATCCTCACATTGCGGCCCAAATCGTTGAAGGCAAACTAGGAGCAGCTATTCAAGGGCGTCGGATTGGTGAAACACTCTGGTTACTAATTATGTGGCAACTTTGGCGATCGCACGTTTTAAATGAAGAACTAAGTAAACAGTCTTGGGATCATCCCTTTTGGTTACATCGTTGGCTATGGAGAAATTACAAGATAATTCGTAATTCGTAATTCGTAATTCTTAATTTGTTGTATCAGGATGCTTGGTAAATGGTATCAAATAATTTAACTCAAAATCGCCTTATTTCCCCATTCTCTAAGGAGCTTGCTCAGGAGTTGCTGAGTATTTATGGTTCTCCGCTTTATGTTTATAATGGCGATCGCTTGGGCGAAACTATTGAGCGGATTACCAAAGCAGTCAGCTATCCGCGCACGCAATTTCGCTTTGCCAGTGTTACCAATGGCAACATTGCGCTGTTAAAAATTTTTCGTTCTTTTGGGTGGGGACTTCATGCTAATACCCCAGGAGATATTTACCTGGGATTGCAAGCTGGTTTCGATCCTAGTCAGATTGTTTATAGCGGTAGTAATTTGAATCAAGCTGAGATGCTACAAGTCCTGAATTGGGGAGTTACAACTCTCAATCTGGATAGCCTCGCTCAGTTGCAGTTATGCTGCGAAGTTTTATCCAAACGTAGAGAGAAATCTATTCGCCTTGGTTTACGCCTCAATTTGCCGGAAATTACCGGAGATAGCCGCATTGGTGTACGTCCAGAAGAATTTGGTGATGCGATCGCTTTAACTGCTGAGTTTGGATTAAAGCTGAGTGGTTTACACTTCTATCGAGGTACGGGAACTAACGCTACAGTTGCATTCACCCAGGTGATTGATACAGTCATCGCCACAGCTCAACAGTTACCAGACTGGGAATATCTAGATTTTGGTGGCGGCTTTGGCTACCCTTATCATCACAACAAAGCAGCCTTTGACTGGGAAATATTTGGGGCTGAGTTAACCGAGAGAATTACTCGTTTAGGGCGGGAAATTGATTTAGTGATTGAACCGGGACGAAGTGCGATCGCAGAATGTGCAACTTTGCTTGCTCAAGTTGTTTCTGTGAAATGGCAAGGAGAAAAACAGATTGTTGGAGTTGATACCACCGTTGCAAATCTTTCAGTACCATCAGTACACGGCGGCTACCGAGAAATTGTCACCTGGAAGCAAGCAGACAATCCCCACTCCCTATTCACAACTGATATTTGTGGGAACACCACCTATTCACGAGATTATCTAGGGAAAAATTGCCAACTCCCAGCCATAGAAATTGGTGATATCGTTGCCATTCTAGATGTGGGTGCTTATGGTTATGCCATGTCGTCTCACTTTTTACACCGCCCCAAACCCGCGGAAGTCTTGCTAGAAAATGACAAACATCGCTTGATTCGCAAGCGGGAAGACTACAGTGTTTTGCTCACAAATCAATTAATAACTAACATCCAACAACCATTATGAAATGTATTAACTGCGGAACTGACAATAAACTAAAAGACCGGACAGCTAATCAAGGTCGGTGTATAAAATGCAATCATCCCTTTGCCTTTGAACCGACTAGTATGAGTAATGTTCAGATTACTGATCCTTTTTTTGCAAAGGCGATCGCTGACATTTCTGCAAATAACACCTTATTTTTTACACCCAAGCAACTGCTTTATTTTCTAGATAATCGTTTCAGAAAAAACTCAAAGTTAATTTCACGATTTAGCTGGCTATTTTTGTATGTTTTTTTGAGTTTATTTACACTCACTTTTATTATTGGGCCAGTAATAGTAAATCTTGCTTATATTAATTTCTTTTATCAAAGCAGCAAATCAACTAAACTTAATCTTGTAAGTCGCAAACAGAATGCGAGGAATTTACAAATCATAGGAGGAATCATCCTTTCCATAGGAATTATACTAAGTCTTGCCTTAAACTCATTCAGCTTCTTTGCCATTATTGTTGTTATGGGAATGCTGTCTATATATTTAGGAACTCGACAGATAGGGAAAATTAAATTATTAACACAAGACTTTTTAATTTCACAATCTCAGCTTAAAGATTGGTTAGATCGCTGGCAGCAAATCAATGGTTCCATTCTCAAAATTCTTCCTTCGCCAAAGCAGGAAAATACACCAGCCACAGTTAATCCTGATGTAACGGCTTACAGTTTTGATAGATTAGTCGTTTGTGATAGTTCTAGTATTGCTCAACTATTAATTGCAAATAATTTCCACTTTGAAAATAACTGTGCAATCCTCAGCATTACTGGATATCCCCAAAGCATTTTTGACACCACAATGCAAATGCTGCGCCGCAACCCCGATTTGAAAGTCTATGCAGTACATGATTGCAATCCACGAGGAATTGCTTTAGTTCATAATTTGAGAACCAACGCTAATTGGTTTCTCAATAGCGAGATTGTGATTATTGATATCGGACTAACGCCACGTCAAATTATCGCTACTAAACGCGGAATGTTCATTCAATCCTCTCCAGAGTCGGCGCAAGCAGCTAAACAATTGCCTGAAGAAATTCGCCAAAGTTTATCTACTGAAGAATTAGCATGGTTAGAATCTGGAAAGTTTGTGGAATTAGAATCTTTCACTCCCCAAAGAATAATTAAAGTTCTGCAAAAGGGTATTGCTGGCAGTCGAAATTTAGAAAGTGATGACAGTAGCTTGCTTTTAGTAGGCGATACAGGAAATGATATGTACGTAGTTCAAAGTTTTGGTTAGTATTCAATACAGTTCCGATCAGACCAAAAAACTTGTAGAGACGGCGATTTATCGCGTCTCGAGAATCTGTTTAATTTTACAGATTAGATTTATTCAGTTTGTTGATTTAACCAAGCTTCTAAATCAGAACTAGCTGAGAAGTCTAACAAAGCTTCTCCTAACGTCTCCAATTGTTCAATAGATAATTCTTGAACTCGCTCAATAGTCGATGAATCAATCTCACCAAGACGCCGATTTAATTGACGTACAATTAAACGTTGTTCACCTTGCTTATTTCCTTCTTGTACAGCTTGTTCACGGTCTTGTTGATAAAGTGGCTGTAACCGCATAATTAACTCCCGATCATCTTCTTCTGAATTTTGATTAACTTGCAAGTTTTGTCGCAAGTTATAAAGTAATTCTAGCGTTGCTCTGCGAAATGGATGATTTGATGGTAATGCTTCTAATTCATCTATTGCTTGTTTTTGTACTGTTCCTCGACCCAAAATCCTTAACCACAGAGTTTCTTGGGTGCGCGGTAACTGGTGAATCGCAACGATCGCAGTTCGCAAATACTCTGCGATAAAATGTACTCCAGGTAGCCAGTCTAGCTTTTGAGTAGCACCGAATCCTGACAAGAGTGTTGTAGATGCTGTTGGGGTGAGTATCCACAATTTGGGAAGTTCTAATTCTGCAATGGAAGTTTTATTTCGATTTGCTTGACGTTGTAATTTACCCCTTACTTCTAATAATTTTAACAGGCAATCACAAATTTCTTCTTGTGATGCAGCGTTGCGGAAGGGTTCAAAAATGGCTGCTGTAGCTGCAAATCTACCTAATAATCCTAGTGTTTCTAAATTCGTGCTTGGTTTGCTTAAAGGAGAAAATAAAACATCGATTTCTCGAACTTCTCCCGCCACACGGCTAGAACCTTGCACTTCTCCATAAGGTTTTAGTAATTCTTCCAAATAGTCTTTGGCAAATTGGTCATGGATAAATCTAGTCATTCAAACAAAAAAAGATTTAGGCATAGGGAAGCATGGCAATACTGCTCGGGTAAAGCATTTTTAACTCGGAATAGGGTTTGGGAAAAGGTTAAAGGTTAAAGGTTAAAGGTTTTTTCTTTCCCCTTTCCCCTTTCCCTTTTCCCCTTAACCGACAAGTATTGGGAAGTATGGTACTTATATTACCGTTAACTAGGAAAATGTAATTAACGTGAAAATGCCTTAATAATCTATCTCAAACCTCTTTCCATAAGCATTTGAGGTTCAACATTCTCAACATTAGGAATTGCTTCTAACTGAGGAATCCTAGCGATCGCATCAGCAATATTACCAGATTGGGCACGCAACCAAGCCGTGTGAGGTGCATAAGAAAGGGTTTGCGCTACTTCATAACCCGCTCGATTAATTACCTCGCGCTGCGAATCCACACCAACGCCTTCAGCAAAGCGGATGAAAACCAGTCCAGTTGGTACTGCTAGAGAACCATTGGGTAGTACTGTGTAAATCGGACTCAGTTTACCCGACTCTGATTGATTGGGTTCGCCTGGAAAAACTGCAATAGCACCGTCGTTAAGTTGTAAAATTGCTCCTGATGGCACGGTGCTGGGTTGATTGTAATGTATTGCATAGTACCCAGGCTTACGTGTGTAGGATACAGCAGTGCGATTGCTGCCAACGCGAATTTGTTGTGGATATTCAGAAAAATAGTCGTTTTGAAATCTCACTTCAGCAGTCAGGGGTAGAGAGTACACCTGTAGAAAAGACTCAGCCGGAAAATAAAACATCTTTCTCAAGTTCTAATGATGTTATAGCGTTTTTCAGTGGTACTAAATACAAATCTTTTATTGGGATGCACAGCTTTCCCTACTGATGATGAAGATTCTTAAAGCAACCAAACTTTGAATCCCCTCTTTTCGGGAAAAACGAATCGAAGGCTTGTATGAACTTAGAGAGATTAAATTCTATTTAAGCTGTGTCTTTTCGATGCCGTAATACACATATAACACATGAAATAAGAAGCATCCATAAACTAAATGTAAGCTCATTATGTGTGCAGCCAGCTTTAAAAGTAGTGCATAATACGGTTTCCCAATGCCTAATTTTCAACACAAATATCCCAGGAGATTAAACTATGGTTCAGGTTCGCTATGGTGGACAGAATGGCCAACAGTATGAACTTGCTATCAGTAACGAACACGTTGTAGTGCGTACCGAAAGCCGCAGCACTCTTATCGGTGCAAGATCCTTTGAAGTTGCACCTGTCTCACCTGTCGCTCGTAGCATCCTCAATCAATTTGAGTTAACAACGCGGTTTCGCCAAGCGGGTGTAGAAATTCTGCAAGCGAAAGTTCCGAATCAGGGTGTAGCTTTGCGCGATCGCGCCCGTGAAATTCTCAACAACGAGTCTGAAGTCCAATTTGCCGGACGTGTCCTGATTGATCCAGTATCCCAACAACCTGTAATTTACACCGAAAACCTCTTTGTTAAATTCGATAACGAAGAAGAGTCAAGAGTTTGCCAAGAAGTATTAGGACGTTACGGTTTAACAATTAAACGCCAACTTGAATATGCACGCAATGCTTACTTTGTCAATGCACCTGCAAATACTGGTATAGCCGTCTTTGACATCGCCGAGAGACTTCTGAATGAGGAATTAGTGGAACTGTGCCATCCTGAACTAGTGCGTGAATCACGCCAACGCCAGGTTTTTCCGCAGCAGTGGCACTTAAAACAAACAACCATTAATGGTAAGGTAATTAACGCCCATGCCAACGTTGAGGCCGCTTGGAAGTTAAGCGATGGCACAGGGACGATTATTGCAATTGTCGATGACGGTGTGGATCTTGATCATGAAGAGTTCCGTTCCTCTGGCAAGATTGTTGCCCCGCGTGATGTCACACGTAAAACGAACAATCCCAAACCGGGAAACGACAATAATCATGGGACAGCTTGTGCCGGAGTAGCTTGTGGAAACGGCAACTTTGGTGCATCTGGTGTAGCACCAGGTGCAAAACTGATGCCGATTCGTTTAGCTTCGGCGCTGGGGTCACAGGATGAAGCAGATGCATTTATTTGGGCGGCTCAAAATGGTGCAGATGTTATTTCTTGTAGTTGGGGGCCATCAGACGGTACTTGGTTTGAGCCAAACGATCCTGTACACAATCAAAAAGTACCTCTGCCTGATTCCACAAGACTTGCTATAGACTTTGCAATCAATAAAGGACGCAACGGCAAGGGCTGTGTAATTTTATTCGCGGCTGGTAATGGTAACGAAAGCGTGGATAACGATGGCTACGCCAGCTACCAAAAGGTAATTGCTGTGGCAGCTTGTAACGACTACGGCACAAGAAGCGCTTATAGTGACTTTGGTAAGGCGGTCTGGTGTGCCTTTCCTAGCAACAACGGCGACAGTTCCCAAACCCCTGGAATTTGGACAGCCGATCGCTCTGGTGTACTTGGTTATAATTCGGGTAATCAAAATCTGGGTGACGCCGGGGGCAACTACACGAACGAATTCGGCGGAACCTCTAGTGCTTGTCCAGGTGTAGCCGGTGTAGCAGCTCTAATTATTGCCAGAAATCCAAATCTGCGTTGGGACGAAGTGCGAGATATTATTAAACGCTCCTGCGATCGCATTGACTCAGCCGGAGGTAAATATGATGGCAGTGGTCGCAGCCCCTTCTACGGTTATGGTCGAATCAATGCCCTCAAAGCCGTAGAATTGGCCAAGCCGCCTCAAATATCGCCAATTACTATATTTAAAGCAGTCCAAGATATCCCAATTAACGATTTGCAAGTATCAACATTGTCGTTGGCGATCGCTAATACCAGCCTGCTGAAATCCATCAAAGTTAATGTAGACATCGAACATACTTATATTGGGGATCTTGTAGTTACTCTCCTTCCCCCAGTGCAAATAGGCATACTTCCCATCATTCTGCACGATCGCCAGGGCGGAGCTACAGATAATATCAAAACAACTTATGACGAGGTAAACACCCCAAAACTTGCTGCTTTTAAAGGTAAAAATCCCCAAGGAACCTGGACTCTTGAAGTTGCAGATAAAGCTAACGCAGATACAGGAAAAATTCGCAGCTTAACCATTGAAATTGGATTTTAAGCCAATACGCTTGGGTTAAGGATAATTCTAGGCTGGGTAGAGCGACAGCAAAACCCAACCTTAGTTGGGAGACAGTGCAGCGAGTCGTTGAAATGCGGATGGTACTGGACTATTTGCGAGGTGCTGGCGTATCACCTCGGCACACGCACCTGGACTTAACAACGAAGTATCGACTTCAAGATCATAGATGCCAGGGATGTGGGCTTCACGTTGCCATAACTGAACCGGAGATGGCACGGGGGAGTCAACTGCACTTACTACGTTCCACCCACTGTTTTGTCGTCTTTCCATAATTATCTCAATGGGGCAGCGAACGCCTACAAAAAAAACGGGCAATCCGTTTAAACGCCGGGTACTATCGGTCAGGATACCTCGCTTCATTGCGTATGCGTCATGGTGTCCGACATCAACCACAACATTCAATCCCAAGCGGCTGTGGGCGGCAATGGATTCATACATCGCACTGTACAGAATAGGAACGAGGGGTTCGAGGTCTTGGCGTTCTCCCCCTGGTCGTAAACCGATCCCAGGTAGGTATTGTGCGGGAGTCATTTGCATAAACCTATCGACACCCAAATTCATCCATACGCCATCAAACGTTTCCTGGATCACTGCCACAATACTTGACTTCCCCGATCGCGGAGTACCATTGAGGATAATAATCTGTCCTAGATTTTGTGTCTGTCCCACCATTGCTTCTGGCATCCTTAGCAACTCTTAATAAATAGGCGGCAAATTAGTTAGAGGTGCGTTACTGCATAACGTAACGCACCCGACAAAACTACTAAACTCTTTAAAGTAGTTCTGTTTGCATCTTTGCGTCAATTAGCTTTGAGTCACAGCCTCTTTCGCCAAGAACTTCTCTAATTCTGTCAGCGCATCAGCATCAACTTTAGTTTGCATTGGACAGAACTTAGGCCCACACATCGAACAAAACTCAGCAGTTTTATAGATATCTGCTGGCAAAGTTTCATCGTGATATTCCTTAGCTCTTTCTGGGTCAAGTGATAATTCAAACTGACGGTTCCAATCGAAGTTGTAACGCGCCTTGGAAAGTTCATCATCTCTATCCCTTGCACCAGGGCGATGTCTAGCAATATCAGCCGCATGAGCCGCTATTTTATAGGCAATCAACCCATTCCTGACATCTTCAGCATTTGGCAGACCCAAATGTTCTTTAGGTGTTACATAGCACAGCATTGCAGTACCGTACCATCCAGCCATTGCTGCTCCAATGGCTGAAGTGATGTGGTCATAACCGGGAGCGATATCTGTCACCAATGGCCCCAACACATAGAAAGGTGCTTCAGAACACTCTTCCATTTGCTTACGGACATTGAACTCAATTTGATCCATTGGCACGTGTCCAGGCCCTTCCACCATCACCTGTACATCATCTTCCCAGGCTTTGCGAGTTAGCTGTCCCAGGGTTTTCAATTCAGCTAATTGTGCTTCATCTGAGGCATCATGGGTGCAGCCGGGACGCAGGGAATCTCCCAAACTGAAGGAGACATCATATTTTTTGAAAATCTCAATAATGTCTTGGAAGTGGGTATAAAGCGGGTTTTGTTTGTGGTGATGTAGCATCCACCGCGCCAAAATACCGCCGCCGCGAGAGACAATACCAGTGAGCCGGCTTCTCACTAAAGGCAAATGCTCAATCAAAATCCCCGCATGGATAGTTTGATAGTCTACCCCTTGTTGGGCGTGCTTTTCGATGATATGGAGAAAATCATCAGCAGTCAGGTTCTCGATTGTGCCGTGGACGCTTTCTAAAGCTTGGTACACTGGCACCGTACCAATGGGAACAGGTGAAGCCTTGATAATGGCGGTGCGAATTTCATCCAAGTTACCGCCGCCTGTGGACAAATCCATCACGGTGTCAGCACCGTACTTCACCGCCAAGTTTAGCTTATCCACTTCTTCTTGAAGATTAGAAGAGTTGGGAGAAGCGCCGATATTAGCATTTACCTTACATTTGGAGGCGATGCCAATAGCCATCGGCTCTAGGTTAGTGTGATTAATATTAGCGGGGATAATCATTCGTCCCCGCGCTACTTCCTCACGAATGAGATCAGCAGGGAGATTTTCCCGCTGGGCGACGTAGTGCATTTCTTCGGTGATAACACCTTGGCGGGCGTAGTGCATTTGAGATACATTACTTTGCCCACGTCGTTTAGTAACCCATTCTGTCCGCATATTGTAATTCCTCGATAAACAGCTTCCCTCCGCTGGTATTACCCAGACTCAGGTGTTAAGGGTGTGATCTCAGCCTGGTTATGTAGGCACCCCTAGCATGGATGTAGTGTATCACTTTGGTTATATCTGGGAGCAAAGGTGTTAACAATTTATGAGGTCACACAATTTTGGATTTTGGATTTGAGATTTTAGATTGCTAAAGGTTTAGGCACGAATTTCATTTGCACAAGAACGACCTTGTTCAACATCGGTAATATTAGCAAAAGTTGTTTCTGCAATATTGTAGAGAGCTTCTGCGGTAAAAAAGGCTTGATGTCCGGTAATGAGTACATTGGGGAACGTTGTCAAACGTTGGAAAATATCATCTTGAATAATTTCTCCAGACAAATCCTCAAAGAACAATTCTGATTCTTGTTCGTAGACATCTACACCAAGATAGCCAATTTTACCAGACTTCAATCCCTCAATCACAGCTTGGGTATCAATCAGCGCTCCTCGGCTAGTATTAATTAGCATCACACCTGGCTTAATCTTTTCTATAGCCTCAGTGTTAATCAAGTGATGGGTTTCGGGAGTTAGGGGGCAATGCAGGGAGATAATATCGGAGTTGGCAAATAGCTCAGGTAGTTCTACATACTTTCCACCTAACGCCTCCAATTCTGGATTCCGATAAACGTCATAGGCGAGTAGGTGACAGCCGAACCCTTTCATAATCTGTCCTAAAATCAGACCAATTTTGCCGGTACCGACAATTCCCACTGTGCGTTCATGCAAATTAAATCCCAACAGTCCATCTAGGGAAAAATTGCCTTCTCGGACACGGTTATAGGCACGATGAATTTTGCGATTTAAGCTCAAAATCAATCCTACGGCGTGTTCTGCTACCCCATAAGGTGAATAGGCGGGAACACGCACAACGGTAATTCCTAAATCTGCTGCGGCTTGTAAGTCTACATTGTTAAACCCTGCACAGCGAAGGACAACCAGGCGAGTTCCCCGTGAGGCGAGAAGTTCTAAAGTTGGGGCATCAACCTGATCATGCACAAATACGCAAACCGCCGGAAATCCGGCAGCAAGGATAGCCGTATCCCGATTTAAACGGGGTTCAAAAAACACTAACTCGTGTTGGATGGGAGAATTTGCAGCTGACAAAAACTGCCGATCGTAGGCTTTTGTACTGAAAACTGCTACTTTCATGCAAAACCTCAGGTTTTATGCTGCACGGTGTTCGAGTACATAATACCTTGACCTTGAGAGAAACGATGTCTACAACGAGCCTAGTTGCGACACCTTTGAGAGGCAGGGGGTAGGCGCAAAAACTTTCTCAAACTCTTATTTATCGGTGTTTTCTATGCCTCTGCGGTTGGTTTTTTTGGTATTTATTGATGTTTATGCGTAGAACTAGACAACAATAAAATGAGTTGCTTTTAGTGACATTCCACTGCTGAGTTGCGCGAATTGTACCTGAGCAAAAGCGCCAGCGCTGCCATCTTGGTCAAAGAACAGCGCACCTGTAATATTGTCGTAAATAAATCGTTGAGCGATCGCAGTTGCAGATGAACCGATGGTAAACTTACCAGCGGAGAGTGTACCTACTGCTAAAGAGCCGCCGAAACCAGTAGCCGATACCTGAATAACTTCATCAGTCGTGTCGAAGTCAACGAGAGTATCAATGCCTTGATTGTAATTATTGAACGCAAAAGTATCAGTGCCATCTCCCCCGTACAGAATATCACTCCCTTTCCCTCCAGTCAGGAGATCGTTGCCATTATATCCAAATAGCACATCGCTACTATTACCCCCGATAATATTGTCGGCGTAGACTGTACCACTGATATTTAGTCCTTGAATATTCTTGTAGATAACTTGATTTGTGCCACTTGTAATTGAGCCTTGGTTAGTGGTTGCATTGAAAGTCGAGGTGATTCCTTTGGTAGTATAGCTACTGTAATTGACTTCCAAATAATCCGAACCTGCACCCCCATTTACCGTTTGAGTCACTAAAACAGTGGGGGCGGTAGTTGGGGCGATCAAATAAAAGGTGTCATCGCCATTCCCCCCATTTAGAGTGTTAGCACCCTTGGCTGAATATGCGTAAAAGGTATCGTTACCATCGTCTCCATTCACAATTTTATTGCCAGACGAGTAGGAAATATCGAGGTAATCGTTACCTGCACCCCCACTAATCGTATCATTGCCAGAAGTGCCACCATTGAGTACATCTTCGCCATTGCCCCCACGAATATTGTCAGCGTAGGCTGTACCAGTGATATTGAATCGTTCAATATTCTTATAGCTAACTCGATTCGTACCAGCCGTAATCGAGCCTTGGTTAGTGGTTGCATTGAAAGTCGAGGTGATTCCTTTGGTAGTATAGCTACTGTAATTAACTTCCAAATAATCCGAACCTGTACCCCCATTTACCGTTTGGGTTACTAAAACAGGGGGGGCGATATATGAGGCGCTCAAATAGAAGGAGTCATTGCCATTTCCACCATCCAGGGTGTTAGCGCCATTAACTCTATATGCGTAAAATTTATCAGAGCCAGTTCCACCTGAAACAATATTTTTGCCAAAACTATCCTGAATCGAAAATTCGTAATTTCCTGTATCCCCATAGAGGATGTTATTCCCAGAAGAAACAGAAACATCTAAATAATCATCCCCACTTCCTCCCTTGAGGGTATTGTTGCCAGTGGTAGCTACAGCATAAATTTGATCGTTTTCAGAACCGCCATCTAAGAGGTTTTTTCCAGAAGAATTGCTAATATTCAGGACATCATCACCTCCGAAGCCATAGAGACTGTCACCGCCCCCGAAGCCATAGAGATTGTCATTAGCGTTAGTACCATTGATAATTGCCATAACTTCTACCTACCTAAATCAATTTTTCAGAAACTTGAGATATTAACCTGCGGATATTGCTGTTTTAAGGCAGAACAAAGTAGCCGAAAGTTGACACTTTCGGTATAGTTTATGCCGAACTGAAAACGCTAAAAAATTAGCGTTTTCAGTTTCTTGACTGACTTGTAAGTATTATTCAACTAACCTGCTATATGTGAGAGTTAGTTAATTTCATTACTATAGTGTCTGTTTATTTAAGTGTCACTACTTCACTTTAATTATATGATCCTGTACTTTTTAATATAGTTAATTGCGTATTATCACTAATTTAAGGTCTACTTGTAAAAGTAATATGTACCCTTGCAAAGCCAGTTAAATAAGCGATCGCCTTTAATGTAGCGATCGCCTTTAATGTAGCGGTCGCACTCCAGCACCCCTCAATCAAAAGCTTTTAACCACCAGGTATGATGGGGCGATCGCCTTTCTGAAACCTTGCCCATGACTGTTGTAAAGCAGTAGGAGCAGGATTCTTGGCATCATAAACAACAATTACATTAGTGAGTGGGCGTCCGGCGGGGACTAAAATTTTACCGTTAGCAGCAAAGGCTTTTGATGCACCACCATCTAAATTCATCGCTTCGTAACAGCCAATTGCTTTCATCGCTTGCGCTTCTTGTTGTAAAGTTAATCCACTATCGAAATTAATCAAAAATAGCTTTTTACCATCAGCAGGAAACCCGATCGCAGTTCGTGCGCCAGTACCTAAAACACCAGGATCTTTAAATCCTTCAACATCCGGCTTCAGCCAAATTTGTCCCTGTCTCAACAATCGAGGCCCACAGGTAATAGACAACCAATGTTGATTCCATTCCGGTTTACCGTCAACCCGTGCTGTCACCATTTCCGGTTTATTGCCAACTCGCAACCCCAAAGTAGTACCAAAATTTTCCCATTGGCTATATTTGAGGAATCTCCCTGCCGCTACCATGTTACCCATCACCGTTTTCTGAGCATTCTTGGCAAAAAAAGTACCATTAGCAACGACAGCCGCACGATGACGAGCCACTAAATTGTTAAATTCTTCATCACCGTTAGTTTTTTGATTAGTATTAGCCAAAGTTGCATTATTTGCTAAACCAATAGTAATAAAGGTTTTGGGGTCAGTGAGGTCAATAATAGTTTGATAAAAAGAGAAACCATTTACCTTACCCCTCTTCACTTGTACAGTTTGAGCCGCTGCCGGGAGCGCCAATGTTAATCCTTGTGCCAAGACAGCACCTCCTAAAAACAAGAAAGACCGTCGGCAGATTTTGGAACTTGGCATAATCAACTCTTCACTATATTGTTTTTATTAGGATGCCCAAATCTTTAGATAATTTTCGACAAATGACAAATGACAAATGACAAATCATTACCGATATATTATTTTTTACAAACCCTATGGCGTTCTCAGCCAGTTTACAAAAGATGCCCCCACACATAGCACTCTAAAAGATTATATTGATGTGCCTGATGTGTATCCTGTGGGACGCTTAGACTGGGATAGTGAAGGATTGCTGCTGTTAACGAACGATGGACAATTGCAACATCGCCTCGCCCATCCGCGTTTTGGTCATAAACGTACTTACTGGGTACAGGTAGAGCGAATTCCAGATGTAGATGCTATTAATAGGTTGCAAACAGGTGTGGAAATTCAAGATTACCGCACTCAACCAGCAGAAGTTAGGCTCTTACCAGAAGAACCACAGTTACCTGAACGCACTCCGCCAATTAGATTTCGCAAAAATGTACCGACAGCTTGGCTGGAAATGACTTTGACAGAGGGAAAAAATCGCCAAGTACGGCGCATGACTGCGGCTGTAGGGTTTCCAACTTTGCGACTAGTCAGAGTCAAAATAGCTCACTTACAATTAGATGACCTACAATTGGGTCAATGGCGCGACCTCACGGCATCTGAACTGCAATTTCTGCATAATTTCAGTAAATCGAAAAGTTTTCCCTCAAAAGCGAATGCTCTCTAATAAGAATAGGGCAAACGCATCTAAATATTGACTAGCCTGAATCTAACTTCTCATAACTTTTCAATTATTTTTCCTTAAGTGTCTTAACTGTCCTTGTGACAATTTTTCAACCGTGATAATTTCCTTATAGATTTTACAAAACAATTAAGGAAACTTAGCTATGTCGATAGAAACAAGAACTGTGAACGATGTAACTATTTTGGATATAAAAGGCAAATTAACAATTGGAGTAGGCGATATAGCCCTTCGCGATTCCGTCAACAATGCACTTCAAAATGGGGCTACAAAGATTTTGCTCAATTTCAAAGAAGTTACATCTATAGATTCTAGTGGAATAGGTGAACTTGTATCAAGCTATACTATGGCAACTAACCGGGGCGCAAAACTTAAATTATTCAATCTTCCCTCCAAAGTTACTGATATTTTGATGATCACCCAACTGATAACAGTTTTTGAAGTTTTTGACAGTGAGACGGAAGCAATTCAATCATTCTCATAAAGTAACCAATCCCCCCATTCCCCACTCCTAATCCCTATCTCTCTTATCGCCTCACCTGCGCTAGCACCCTGGGAGGCTTTTTGTTGATCTTAATAATTGACATTTACCATTACTTATAAAGCTTACTTCTTAGAGTTTTTTATGATGATTTACTAATGATTAGTAACTTATATTAAGTCTATCAAATTGCCGTATTTTATTTTTACAAATATCATTAGAAAGGTATTGTTATGATAGAAAGATGTTTAACAATAGCAACAACTCCCAAGTTAACCAAGGTAGTGTTCTCTACAGACATGGCGACGTTCTGATCAGACGTATTGCTACTTTACCTGTAGCTGCTCAAAGGCGTGTAGGTGCTACTCTTGCTCATGGTGAAATCACAGGACACAGCCATCGCATTCAGCAATCCAATGCTGTTCAGTTGTGGGTACATGGTAGTGACCTTTTTCTTGAGGTTAAAGAACCAAGTGCCACTTTAGTTCATGAAGAACATCGGGCGATTGAGTTACCCCAAGGGCTTTACCGCGTCTGGAGACAACGTGAATATCGCCCTGATGCTTATGTAGAGGTGATGGACTAATGCTCAAGATGATGTCGCAGGGACGTGTGCCGAATAGACCAGTTAAGCAACGCCCAAATGAAAGCCACGAGCCTGTATCGGCTGAACATGCTCGAAAACTCATCCTTGAACATCGCGCCTGGGATGGGATGCGCGTTTTGGGGCATCTGGATTTAAGCGGTGCGTTGGATCTTTACAATCTACCTGAAAATTTAACCTGTGAAAGTATTGATATCAGCGACTGTGTAAACCTCACTACCCTTCCCAAAGGACTGCATATCACTTATTGGATTGAGTTGGCCGGAAGTGGGATTACCAGTCTATCTGCGGGGCATGGTTTTATTTTGCGTTGGCGAGGCGTGCAGGTAGACGATAAGATTGCCTTTGAATCCCAGTCCCTAACCGGGCAAGATATCCTCAATATAGAGAATGTTGAGTTGCGTCGCGTGCTGATTGAACGTTTGGGATACGAGACATTTTTGCAGCAAGTGGGAGGATTAATCCGCGATCGCGATCAAGATGCTGGTGGAGAACGTCAACTAGTCTACATTCCTTTTGAAGATGACGAACCGCTTATGGTATTGAAAGTCACTTGTCCATCCACAGAACATATTCATATCCTGCGCGTTCCCCCTCACATGCGGAGTTGCCATCAAGCAGCAGCCTGGATTGCAGGCTTTAATAATCCAGATGATTATCATCCTGCGATCGAGGCGTAAAGTTTTAAATAAGATTCAGTAATAGGGAAAGAAGATAGCGGGCAATTTTCTATAATACCAATTTGAAAAAAGAATGCGACAAATAGACCATTTGTAGAGACGCGATTCATCGCGTCTTTACCCAAGGATGTGTTGCAATCATTAATTGAATTGGTATAAGTTTACAAATTAAGAATATTTACCACAGCATGAAAGTTTGTTCCCAGCATATATTGGCTGCTATTGGGCAGATTTTCCAAAGTTAACAAGACTGTTTTCGCTCCTTGATAATCGCTTTTTTGAGGTTGAATTATAATTGGTATTTCACTCGCCCCAGCCGTGATTGTCACAAAGTTAGCAATTGATTGATAATGTACTCCATCCTCAGCTGTTCCGTGAATCCTGTATTTCACTATTAAATCTTGAGTTATATTACCAGTACGAGTGATGACAAACTCCCCTATTTCTCCAAATTGTGACGCATACATTTTTGTAGCTGTAATGTTCACAATCGTGGGATAACTGGACGTGGGTAGCTGGAAAGATTTTGATAAAAAATGATTAGCTGTAGTTGATATAAAGTTTAATTGACTATAGTTATTTTTGTCTTCATAGCTGGATATAAAACTAAAATTAGTTACCAGTTGGTTTTTGATAGAAAAATTTTCAAAAGATATATTACTGATACTTTTTTGTAAATCATTATCTGAAAAAGTTGCATATATACCGCCCATATCATCCACGACTAGGTTATAAAGATAGATATTTATAAGATTAATCAAATATTCCTTACTTCCTACTTCGGACTCCAATAGTTTCTTGGAGATTATTTTCCTCAGTTGAGTAGTAGTAACTATAGCGCTCAGCCGGAGGAATAGCTCCGTTTACTACCTGTCCCAAGACATTTTGCCCAGATTTTTCTAAAAGCTCTTTAGCAACACTAGCACTAACAGAATCAACGACCCCTGGACGAACAACAAATAAAACACCATCAGCCATTTGACCTAGAGTAGCTGCATCAGCAGCAACGTTTAATGATGGAGAATCAATGATTACAAAGTCGTAATAAACAGACAATGTTTGAATTAATGCAGCCATTTTTTTCGAGTCGAGAAGAGAACCTGGATTAGGAGGTGTAACTCCAGAGGTGAGGACATATAAATTATCCATTACTTGTTTGATAGCTGTCCTAATTTCACCTTGTCCAACAATTAAATTGCTTAGACCTTGATTATTAATTAGTTCCCAAATTTTATGTTGAACAGGACGACGCATATCTGCATCTATTAGTAAAACTTTCCGCTCCATCTGAGCCATTGTTATAGCTAAATTAGCCGCCACTGTTGATTTACCTTCTCTGGGTACAGAACTTGTGACAACTATAACTTTTAGCTCTTTGTCAGCACTCGTAAACCTCAGATTTGCCCGCAACATTCGGTAGGCTTCATTGATTTGCGATCGCGGCATATCTCGAACTACAAGCCTTTTGCTATATAACTCCAATTCTTCATTGCCGCGAAGAGATTTTTTCGACTTGCTGAAGTCAGGAATAATCCCTAATAAAGTAAATTTCAATAATTCTTTTGCCTGGTCAACATTCTTAATTGATTTATCTATTTTCTCCAAAAAGTAGACAGCCGATAAAGCTGTCAAACCAGCCAATAAACCTGTAGTCAAATATAAAAACATTGGAGATGAAATTGATTCTTCCGGTACTTCAGCCTCGGATATCATGCTGGCATTACCTAAGCTTTGATTTTCTGCGATTCGGCTTTCTTGCAGCTTTTGTAGTAACAGTGAATAAGTAGATTGTGCGGCTTGTACTTTACGTTCAAACTGGCGCTGTTGTTGTTCCAATCTTGGTAGATTGCTCAAACGTTGTTTATAAGCAGTTTGTAACCCAGATAAAGTAGTAATTTGTCTTGCTAAACCCAGACGATTTGACTCTAATTCTACAAGCCTTGCAGAAAGCTGCTGTTGTAATTCTCCTAATTGAAAGTTATTATTTAGCTGTGATGAATTTGTTCCTGTAACGTTTTTTATCCGTTGTTGTAGTAGCCCATTTAACGACTGTAATTTATATACCAAATCGATAATTTGCGGATGGTTTTCCTGCAAAACAGTCCGCCTAGCTGCCAGTTGTGATTCTAACTGTTGAACTTCTCTAAGAATATCTTGTACCCCTGACGTTTGGCTAAGGGAAGTCATGACTATTGCTTGCTGGGAGTTCATACCCAATTGTTTATGGATTCCTTTAGTTTGTGCTTCAGCATCGGCAAATCTAGATTGAGATTCATTAATTTGCTGTTGTAATGCTGTAATAACTTCCAGTGCTTTAGTCGCTTCTTCTTGCAGAGAAACAATTTTGTACTTTTCTTTAAACTCTGCTAGTTCTGCTTCTGCTTGTCGAACAACTAATTCTGCATTTGGTAGTTGCTTTTCTATAAACTTGCGAGCAGTTGTCGCTTGAGTTCTATGAGATGATATATTGTATTCTAAATAGACATCTATTAAAGTATTAACAACTTGCGCCGCTAGTTGTGGGTTGGTATCTTTATAGGAAATACTTAGGATATCAGAGCCATTAATTTCCTTTACTGTGAGCATTTGCAGAAATTGCTTGGTTTTTAAATGTATATTTTTCTTGTCTTTTAGATTAAGTCTATTTATGGTAGTTTTGACAACTGGTACAGAACGGATAACTTCTGCCTCTGTATTCAGAGGATTACTTTTATTATCAACTAATGGCTCTAGTTTGCTCATTTCTGTTCCTACTCCTGTTAATGAAGAAGTAGTATTTGTTCTTTGAAATTTCAGTTTTCCTTCTGCTAAATAATAAGGTTTCTTGAAGAATGTAGCTACCTGTAAAATTATGAATATGCAAACGAAAACACCCAAAGCATTAATCCAACGGCGTTTCAGAACTTGTGAATATTTATCAAATGTTCCAGAAGATTCTTGTAGTGTCATAAAATAATTACATTTTTTTGATTATTGTTAAAATCATCAAATATCAAATCACTCAGTAATACCTGTAAATGAAATTCAAATTAAGTCGTAAGATAGACTTTTTCAGGAACCGTAAACACCGATTGAGTTTTATAATGAACTGCTTTAATTTGACTAATTACTCTTTCTAAATCTTCACGTTTAAGATTAGATCCCGAAGGTAAGCAAAGACCATAGGCAAATAAATCTTCTGCTACTGCACCGCCAAAACATTCACACTCAGCAAAAATTGGCTGGAGGTGTAAAGGTTTCCAGACGGGACGAGATTCAATTTGCTGTTCAATAAGTGCTAGGCGGACTTGTTCTCGATTTGCACCAAAGGCTTGAGGATTTATTGTTAAGCAGGTTAGCCAACGAGTAGCGCGTCCATAATTAGCTTCCGGCATAAATTCTATTCCTGGCAGATTTTTCAATGCCTGGTAGTAGATTTCAAAGTTGCGTCGTCTAGCTGCCACTCGCTCACTCAAAACACGTAACTGACCGCGACCAATACCAGCTAAAATATTACTTAAACGATAGTTGTAACCAATTTCTGAATGTTGGTAATGAGGAGCGCGATCGCGTGCTTGGGTTGCTAAAAATTTGCCTCTGTTTACTAACTCTAAATCATTAGAAACTAACATCCCACCACCGGAAGTAGTAATAATTTTATTGCCATTGAAAGAGTAAATCCCAATGTGACCAAAAGTTCCTAAATAACGTCCTTTATAAGTAGCCCCTAAAGCTTCAGCAGCATCTTCAATTAAGGGAATATTATATTGATTACAAGCTTTGAGAATTGGGTCAATATCTGCACTTTGACCATATAAATGTACAAGCACAACAGCTTTAGGTAATTTGCCTTTTTTGGCGCGGTGCTTTAGCGCTTCCGCTAACAATTCAGGGTTCATGTTCCAAGAAGTGCGATCGCTATCAATAAAAACTGGTTTTGCACCTAAGTATGTAATTGGATTAGCACTAGCAATAAACGTTAAAGTAGAGCAAAAAACTTCATCCCCAGGTTCAACGCCAACTAATCGCAAAGCTAAATGCAGAGCTGCTGTGCCAGAACTAACAGCCACAGCATGGCTAGCACCAGTTAATTGACAAAATTCTTGCTCGAAAGCATCAACATGGGGGCCAACGGGCGCAATCCAGTTAGTTTCAAAAGCTTCTTTGACGAATTCTAGTTCGCGATCGCCTATATGAGGTGTTGAAAGTAGAATTGGTTTATTCATTCCTATTACCTAAATATGTTTGCCAGTTTTTAAATGCAAATTTTACGTAAGTCTTAGTATTTTTCCCTCAATTAAGAGAACGATAAGCAGGGAAAAAGTTGGACTCAAGTAAAGTTTCTGGCTCAGTTTTTAAATACTTTGCTCGTAATTTGACTAAAGAAATATATTTTTCTTCGTCTGTAATTAGGCGTAATGTCAAGAAAGAATGTTTTTGTTTAGAAAAACCTGCTTTAAATTTGTAGAGACTATCTTTAGCTGAACCAACACCACCGCCCAAATGCAAAAATTTATTTCCACGTTCTTTAGCCCAAAATCGAACGTAATCAAACATTAACTTACTAGGAGCTTGTTTTAGGAACTCATTTTTCGTTCCTCCAAGGTGGTATTGAACTATTTCACAACATTCAGTAAATATTCCAGCACAAGCAACTTTATTATTTAACTCTAAAATACACAAGTGGATATTTTCATTCATATTTGCTAGAGAAGCAAAATATTTATAATCAAAATAAAAATATTTTTTGGCTTCTACACGCTGCATTGTTTGAGTGTATACATCAATAAAAATATCTATATAATCCTGAAAATTAACCATTTTTGTTGTAAATCCATCACGTTTACACCGATTGATACAAGTGCGGTGTTCCGGTCGCGTTTGCTGCCATATTTCTGTTGCTGAAAGACTTAAGTCGATAGATATAGTTTCTCCTGATACTTGAAAAATTTGAGAGGCTAAAACTTCATTCAAATTTTGATTGAGTATTGGATGCAGGCGTAAGAATGCTGAACACACCCTCTTGGATAGGAATACAGATTTTAGATTTTCAAGTGCCAAGTTTAAAAAATCGGGTGTATTAGCCGCCGCTTCACTTAACAGAAATCCAGGATAACCATAAGGTGAGACAACATCAAATACTTCTGGAATTGTGAACTCGCCGTCAAACAAATCATCACAGCGCCGCAGCAAATAAGGTAAAAAAAATATTTTTTCACCATCAGCTATCAAAATTGCCTCTGGTATTGTTTGAGTTCTTTGAGATTCTAGATATACATATTCAGGCAAATGATAAACATCATAACTGAGCTTTTCTAGTATTTCTAACCACAAAGGGTTAGCTAAATCAATTACTTGAATATTCATCTTTAAAATTAATTTACAAATTATTCTTTAAGTTAGCCTTTGAATTCCTCCGATGTAACGTGACCTTCCTGGGTGACGCTTTCTCGTTGCATTACTTGCCATATAGTCATGAACAAAATTTTCAGATCAAGCCACAGACTCCAGTGATCGATATACCAAACATCCAACTGAAATTTTTTATTCCAAACTTGATCTAATGTGCGGCGACCATTAACTTGCGCCCAGCCAGTAATACCCGGCTTTACTTCATGGCGACGTGCTTGTTGAGGGGTATAGCGGTCAAGATACTTTACTAATAACGGGCGGGGGCCAACAAGACTCATGTCTCCTTTTAAGACATTCCAAAGTTGAGGTAATTCATCAAGACTAGTTTGACGCAGCAATTTACCAAAGGCTGTGAGGCGTTTTTCATCAGGAAGAAGATTGCCTTCAGTATCGCGTTCATTGGTCATAGTACGGAATTTGTAAAAGTTAAAAATCCGAGCATTTTGACCAGGGCGGGGCTGGGTGAAAATCACTGGCTGACCCATGCGAAAATAAATAGCGATCGCTACACCCATGAGTAAAGGAAAAAGAAAAATTAAAGCGATCGCTGCCATAACTCTATCTAATATAGATTTGATTAATCCGCTGTAGTTTTTTAAGTTAATGCCCTGAAATCTTTTAAGATTCATAAATACACCTTTGTCTCTTATTCCTCTTATATATGTGAGACTTTTTTCAAATTTTCTACTTATGAGATATTGAATAAATTCCTAATTCTTCATAATACTTACTCAGTCGAGCAAAAACTAATTCCTCATCATATTTAACTTCGACTCGCTCACGACTAGCTTGACCATAAGCTTGTCGCAACTCATAGTTAGATAATAGTATTCCCAAAGCCTCAGCTAACTTTTGACTATTTTGAGGTAGCACAATTAAACCTGTTTTCCCGTGAATTACAGCTTCTCGACAACCCCGAATATCTGTAGTAACAACTGGTAAACTCATTGACATTGCTTCTAGAATAGATCGGGGTAATCCTTCATGACTGAATGTAGGCAACACAAAGATATCTAACAGCCCTAAAAGTTCTGGTATATCTTGACGTTTACCTGTGAGAGTAATATGTTCCTCAATTCCTAAAGAGTGAATTTTTTTGATTAGTTCTGCTTGAAAAGGTTCAGGATCAGTATCGAGTTGTGAGCCAATTACCAAAACTTGCAAATTAGGAAAATGAGGAAGTAGTTTTGCTGTGGCTTCAATTAAATATTTACTGCCTTTTTTACGGGTTATACGTCCAATTGTGCCAATAATTAAGTTTCTACTATCAGGGATACCCAAGGATTTACGCAATTGATTTTGATGAGCCAAATTGAGGCGATCGCACTTAAAACGATCAATGTCTACACCGTTACCCAAATAACATACTTTTTCCGGCGGACAAAGACCTAATTTTTTGGCTGTGGCAATATCTTCATGATTTTGAGTAAGGATCAAATCAGTTATGAAAGCAGCAAATTTTTCGACAATAAAATAAAACCGATATTGACTAAGTGAGGACTGATCGTGAAACGGAAAACCGTGAGCAGTGTAGACAATTCGTTTAACACCAGCTAGTTTGGCTGCAATCCGACCTAATACAGCAGCAATTGGAGTATGTACGTGAACAAGGTCGTACTGATTTTTTTGAATTAATCGCGTCAGTTGATAAATACTTTTCAAATTCAAGAAAGGAGATATCCGACGGTCAATTTGAATTGGATGGACTATGTATCCTTGTTGTTGTAATTGTTCAACTTCTAAACCTGGAGAGCAAGCTATTTCAACTGATAGATTATGAGACAATAAATAATCAATCTGAGGTCTTAAAAGAATCTGGGCGGTGTCTCCAATTGCACAAATATGTAGTATTTTCATTATTCCCGACTCCCCACTTTTACCCAAGAATTTTGGGTTAATTGAGTCCTAGCATTCTGATAATAAGAACAATACCAATCTACAAAACGTCCAATTCCTACCTCAATAGGTGTGCTAGGTTTAAAACCTACATCATTAACTAAATCATCAACATCTGCATAAGTAATAGGGACATCACCAGGTTGTAAAGGGAGCAAATTCTTTTGTGCTTTCATTCCCAAACAATCTTCTAGCACTTCTATAAAGCGCATTAATTCAACTGGTTGATTATTACCTATGTTGTAAATTTTATAAGCAGCCTTACTCGTTCCTGGGTCGGGTGCATCTCCTGACCAAGCAATATTTGGCTCAGGTATTTTATCCATCACCCGGATAATACCTTCTACAATGTCGTCAATATATGTAAAATCTCGGCACATTTTACCGTAATTAAACACATCAATCGGCTGCTTTTTCAAAATCGCTTTAGTAAACAAAAACAGCGCCATATCTGGACGACCCCACGGCCCATAGACAGTAAAGAAGCGAAGTCCAGTTGTTGCTAAACCATATAAGTGGCTATAACTATGAGCCATTAACTCGTTAGCTTTTTTTGTAGCAGCATATAAGCTAACTGGATGATCTACATTGTCGTGAATAGAAAAGGGTGTTTTAGTATTAGCACCGTATACAGAACTAGAAGAGGCAAATACTAAGTGTTGAACGCCTGAATGGCGACAACCTTCGAGGATATTAATAAAGCCTACTAAGTTGCTATCTACATACGTATGAGGGTTCTTGATGGAGTATCGGACACCGGCTTGTGCTGCTAAATTGACCACCACATCAAAGCGTTGTTCGGCGAAAAGTTGAGCTATAGCTACTGAGTCTGCCAAATCCAGTCTATAAAAACTAAAATTTGGGTTTTCCTCTAGTTGAGCTAAACGGTCTTTTTTAAGTAGGACATCGTAGTAATCATTTAGGTTATCTAGACCAACAACCTCATCACCTCTGATTAATAAACGTTGGCTGAGGTGAAAACCAATAAAACCAGCAGCACCAGTGACTAAAACCTTGACCATGATGTTTCTCTAAGTAGCTAGGTGTAAATAAATTAAAGTTTGTAGTGAGTTAGCGCGGTCTTGGGGGTTTCCCCCATGAGCGACTAACGAACCCGTTCGCGCAGCGTCTCCGTTAGGAGAAGGGTAAGGACTTTAGTCCTGATAATCCTGAAGAAGCGATGAATCGCTCACTACGAACTAGGATTTTATGTTTAACAAAGTTTGGGGGTTTAAGTCCTCTGGCTCTAAAGGCAGAACGTTTTGCGGTGGGGTTCAAATCCCCAGACACTCGCGGACTCGCTAATGCAAAACTGCATTACGAATTACGAATTACGAATTATTTAATTATGTCTACCTACTTATAAGCTCCAGTAATGAATATGATGTGGTAGTGTAGTCTGATTAAAAATAGACTTGATATCCATTAGCACTCCACCTGGACGCAAACAGTTGAAAAGTTGTTCGCAAGGCATATCTAAGTAAGCCTGATGGCTGACTGCAAATATTACCCCATCTAAATCACATAGGTTATGCCAATCTACTAAATCAATCCCATATTCTTGATATGCTTCATCAGGATCAACCAGAGGATCGTGTAAGAGTGGTTCAATACCGAATTGCTGCAATTCTGCCACCATATCTGGTATGCGACTATTGCGGATGTCGGGTACATTTTCTTTAAAGGTAAGACCAAGAATTCCTACCCGTGCTTCTTTAATCGACAGGTTAGCTTCAACTAAGAGTTTGACAAAACGCTGACCCAGGTAAGTACCCATACTGTCGTTAATCCGCCGACCGGCGAGGATGACTTCGGGATGGTACCCCAGTTCTTCTGCCTTGGTAGTTAAATAGTAGGGATCAACCCCAATGCAGTGACCACCAACAAGTCCTGGTGTGAATGGCAAAAAGTTCCATTTGGTGTTTGCAGCTGCTAAAACATCGTGGGTGCGGATACCGATGCGATCGCATATTAACGCCAGTTCGTTCATCAAAGCAATATTCAAGTCTCGCTGAGTATTCTCAATGACTTTGGCAGCCTCAGCGACTTTAATTGAAGAGGTGCGATAGACACCGGCATCAATAATGGCTGTATAGACATTTGCAACTCGTTCCAAAGTTTCAGCATCTTCCCCAGCTACCACTTTGACAATCTTTTCCAGAGTATGAGCCTTGTCACCCGGATTAATCCGTTCTGGAGAATAGCCCAGCTTGAAATCAACACCCATTTGTAAGCCTGATACTTTCGCCAAAGTTGCTCCGCAGATATCCTCTGTAACCCCTGGATAGACCGTCGATTCGTACACTACGATCGCACCAGGTTGTAGTACTTTCGCAACGAGTTCAGAGGCTTTAATCAGCAAGCTGAGGTCAGGATTATGGTTGCGGTCAACTGGGGTTGGGACGGCAATCACAAAAAAGTTTGTATCTACCAAGTCGTAAAGGTCTGAAGTGATGATGAGACTAGAATTTATTAACTCATCGGTAGAGATTTGTCCCGTGCGATCGCAGCCTTGTTTTAAACTTTTAACTTTCTCTAAATTGATATCAAATCCAATAGTGTAGGGAAACTTTTTGGCAAACGCTAGGGCAACAGGTAGTCCAACGTAGCCAAGACCAATAACAGCAATGCGGTTGCTCATGTCTTAACAGGAGTATAGTTAAATATACGAAGTTTGACAATTGTCATTTATCAAAATGACAATTTTTTGATAATTCAGATAAGTCTGATTTGTTAACTTTGAAATGTGAGGATAGTTAATACAGGAATCCTCTTCTGCTTCAATTTTGTAGCACTTTTTTATTTGAGTAATGCCAACTTGGCGCAGCTTCTATAAATAAAAAGACATAACCGCATCTATTTAATTGTCTGTCTGTAGTTATTCTTACTTTAATGCTAGTCTTGGCAAGCGGAACCAAAATCTAGAACCACCTTCAGGACGAGGTAAATAACCAATTATACCTCCCCAGCGTTCGAGTGTGATTCTACAAAAATAAAGACCTAAACCCGCTCTCCCTGATTTATCTTTACCTTGGGAGAACTTTTGAAATAAATTTTTTACCATTTCTGGCGATACACCCAAACCCTGATCATCTACAGTAACTAAAACATATTCCCCATCTAATTCTAGACCAATAGTCACAGTAGAATCTGGTACACTATAACGATATGCATTTTCTACTAGATTAGAAATCACTCTATCTAAACGAGATTGATCTCCAATAACTGTCCAGTCTATTGTCTTATCAATGTTAGCGGAAAAATGTAATTGTATATGATTAAGGGCAAAATTAGGCTTTAAAAACTCAATTACCTCTTGGATAGAATTTAATATATTGGGTGCTTCTTCAATACCAGTAGGAGAGTTTTCTGGTAATAGTACTTCATTAGAAAAAGCGTCTAAAGTATCCTTAATTAGCATCTCTTGTTTGAGACATTGCTTGATACCAGTTTCTAAATACTCTTTTCCTTTAGGTGTTAAATTCTCAAATTCCAGGAGTGCAAAACAGCAATTTATAGCACTTAGCTCCACTGCTATATCATGTATAAGACAATGGATTAAAACATCTTTTTTTTGATTATCCTTGAGCAATTGCTGATAAATTAACTTATATTCTCTAGCTTTTTGTAGAATATACTGCTGTTCTTTATAAGAATCTTTTAAAGCTTTAATCAATAAAAATTTTCTATTATCAACAAAAATTGCATAAGCTTCAAATTGATATTCTTGCCCAGTTGCATCTATTTCAGTCCATAAACCTGAACTCAGTTTTTTAACATTATTATTATTGTTAATCCAAAATTCTTCAGCATCAATTAAAAAATTCTTTAAAAAAGAAAACTCTTCCTGTGGTATTGATATATTTATCCCTGATGCTAATTCTTTACAATAAAACTGATTGTACCAATCAGGTAAATTACCAATTATTTTAAATAATCCTTCATTAATTTGCTCTAACGCTAGAATATCTAAAGCGGTGAGCATATCATTTGTGATAGATGTATTCATGGGTTAAATCTGCTACGCTCAATTAATTTTGATTCTAGGTTACTAATTTAAATTTCTATTTAATTTTTCCTGTAATAGTCTGAAATCATTAGCTTTTTGTTGAATAGGAAAAAGGTAATCTCTATCACAGCTACTATCTAACATCAATACCCAATCTACTTCCTTCGTCGGTAATATATGAACATCTACACAACTGCCATACTCTGTTTGGATAAATGGTATAAATAGGGAGGCATTATCTAGTGGTAGTAGACCTTCCAGAAAAATAACTTGCTCTTTTGCATTTTCTCCTTTACGGAGATTAGTAATTCCATATTCTGCCAACTTCCCACCCCAACTTAGGAGGCTGCCATCTTTATTAACCAACAGATAGGCAAGAGAAGAATCTGCTGTTAGAAAATTTAGAATATAGGTAATCACGAAAACAGGAATATCTAACATTTAGCAATCCAATATTTTTTTAGTAAGAGTTTGAAAAGCTTCTTCTACACCGATACCACTTTTAGCACTGGTTTTAATCACAATCCAACCCTTTTGTATAACATCATCTATTTCAGCAGATTCAATTTCCCATTCATCAGTTATATCCCATTTGTTCATAACCAAAATAAAGGGAACTTGCCCAATCGTATCTTCTACTTTTGTTTGTAAATCAAAAGCTTGTTCTAAAGTATTATGCCTTGTACCATCTACGACTAATAAATAACCAGCAGAACCCCGTAAATAAGACATTTGTAATTTTTGGAATTCGTCTTCTCCATAAATATCCCAAAGAATAAGATTTATTTTGTTGTCTTGAATATCTATAGTTTTTTTATCAATTTTTACACCCACTGTAGTATGATATTTTTCTGAAAAAATACTGTGGACTAACCTCGCTACTAAACTAGTTTTACCTGTGGCAAATGCACCGATCATACAAATCTTTTTCTGGATAATCATAAATTGATCTAACTTTATTTAGAGGTATTAGCTATGAATACCTTGAAAGATACTCTCCGATTAACTTTTTTAGATTCTGGTGTTACTTCTGGCTGTAAAGGAATGCTATAACTTACTCCTATGGCTTTAGATTGGTTTATATTAATTCCTTGAGATTTTAAATAAGATAGAATTTTATTAGCACGGGCTTGACTGAGCAGCTTATTTTGTCCTTCTGTTCCAGTGCTACTGGTATGTCCAATTATTTGAATTTTTGCATTTTTCCCAAGATACTTAGCAATATCTAAACATTTGCGGATGGATATAAATAAATTAGGTAATTTGTCAGCTTCACCAGGCATGAAATCAGTTGTCCCTTCTGAAAAAAATAGTATTTGTTGTTCTATTTGTTTTTTGTATGATTCTAATTGTCTCAGTTCTATGTCCACAAGATTTTTGTCTTGTAATTTGGTGACACCAGGAATAAAATACCATAATTTGCGTGCTTCTAAAATCCATTTACGAGGGGCATAACCAGTAATATTAAGAACACCGTTATTATCAACTTGTAGTGATACAGTTTGCGGTGGACTTAACAATTGTTCAACTCTTTTGGTAATCAATTGCGGCTCTAAAGAAAGATAAGGTTGCCATTGGCTACTTACCATTTTGGGATTAATATTTGTTTGTTGTATCAATGTATTGGGATCTACTGCTAAAGGATCGCGCATTCCCGAAATAAAGTATTTTCCAAAACCTTTCTGGGAGTTTATTACAACAATTCCTGGCTGAGAGTTGAGTTTTTGGAGATAGGCTTGCCAACGGAGTTGCTCTCTAATTGTAAAAAAGCCCCAAATTCCGCAAGCGATCGCGATCGCACCCAAGAAAGCCCAGGCATAGGTATAATTTTGTTTAGCCGGAGATTTATACTGAATTACCAGACAAGCTTCTAAATAAGGCTTACTTAGCTGAAATGCTTCTGTCTCCCCTGTAAAATTTTTAATTTCTCTACTGAGCTTCAGGTGTATTTTTTCTATTGCTTCTCGCAAAACTAACTTTAATTCTTGGGGAGGATTTCCCCGAATCATCGCTGCTATTAACGCTTGCGGCCCCTCTTCAATCCAAATCGTGAGTTCTCCAAAGCGTAAACTCTTTATCCCATCTCCTTTTTGAATACTGAACGAATCTTGGACAAAATCTTGAATAGCTGTCAACATAGCAGCTACTAAATCGGGATCTTGAACTGCTACCTGCGTTGTTACTAAATGTTGAAGCAATAATCCAGAGTTTTTATGAATCAGAAATATTTGTTCTACTCGATAAACTAACGTCCGTAACAGCACAATTTCCGCAAATGATTTTCCTGTGCGTTTCGCTTCTAGTCTCCACTGAAAACTCTGTGGAGATAAGCTATGTTCCAGGGTTTGATTCATCGATTGCATCATTTCCTCAAGAGCCGTGGAAATCGCCTTGCGAGTGGCTGGCCCAATCACTGGAAATAATGAATCTGCAAGCACATTGTGGTCTTGTTTAACAGAAACTTCAATAGCGTCTTCCACAGTTGACACCATTACTTGTCCAAGTTGTTTATCTTGCTTTGACCGCAGGATAACAGCTTCAGGAAGCATCTGGCTAATATCTTCTGGTTGAATTTGAGGGTTGTCTAATCGCTCATAAAATTTTTTAAGTTTAGTCGGCTCAATATCCAGAAGCAAACTGCGGAGTAGAGTTAGTTCATCATTTATTTCGGAGGTTTGGCTGTTGCTATTCAAAGCTTCAGAGGATGCTTTCGGTATTGGATTTGTTGAATAGTCACTCATTACCAAAATCCCCCAATTCACAATTTATCTGAAATAGCATTCTGTTGTAAACAGGAGAGACACATTGATGGGTCAACAATCAACTTTTTGCCTTTAAACTTTTAGCTTAAGACTTGTTCTCTGCATTCAGTCGAATGGCTAACTCTGTAAACATAGCAGCAAGATTGGAGCGATCAGTTTTATCCCTGCGAAGTTCTTGAGCTTCCCGTTCTAATAAAGCTAGAATTTCCTGAGATTTTTGCTGGATATCATCTTGTAAGCTTTTAGATTGATTGAGAATCTGCTCACGTAACTCTCGTTGACTATTAGTCGTTTGTTGATCAAATTGATTAATCTTGTTTTCCAAAGATGTAATTATATTTTTACTTTCTTCAGCAACAGCTTTCACCTGACCATCACGTTCTCCCTGTTCATTTTTTAGCCGTTCTGTTAAAGAATCAACTTCTTGTTTGATATAATTTTCTAAGGCATCTAGACGTTTTCTTGTTTCATCTCGGACATTGCCCAATTCTTTAATTAGATGTTCTTCTAAACGAGCAAACCTTTTTTCAGTATCTCGCGTTTGATTACCAAAAAGAATTTCTCTAACTTTATCTAAGTTGCTATTTTCGCTAATATAATTACTGCTCAAATGCTGCTTATTTATTTCTGAATTAGATCCCCATTTTTCTACTTCCAAGGAATTATTATGGCTGTACTCTTCCGATGGGTTCATCTTTTGAATTCCTTTTAAAACTAAAAGTTGGTTTGGCTGTTAGTCGCAATACCATATCTAGAGCCTAGATATTAGTGGGTATTAAGGTGCGTTTTGATACAAAAATATTATTTTACTTAGATAAGTAATAAAACATCTAAATTTCAGTCATTGGAAGCATAAGTAGTGGTTTTTATCAGTATTCTATTTTAAATGAAAAGGCGAACTGACATATACAATGCTGAAACTAGTAATCATTGATGGATAAATTTCCTGTAGAGACGGCGATTTATCGCGTCTCTCTAACCGTCAAAATGAATTTGACAGAGTACTAGTAGTACCTGCTACGCAGCGAAAAAGCCACCTAAGTACAAGTGGCTTTTTGCTCAATCTTAATTTCAAGATGCTTATTGAGAAGAGAGTTTCTCTATTTCCTCACCCAACTGTCGCCGGACTGATTCCAGCAGATTTGTATCCCGCGTCCAGTTTTTCCAGTCCATACCGACACGCCGAGCTAATCGAAGTCCCCACTTGTGGCGATGTCTACGACGGGCTGCGCCTACGCTATTTTTGAGGATTTCGAGATATTCGTAATCTTCTACCCCTTCCCTGAGCCACTTGAGTCTCATAGAAGGGACAACTCCTGTCAAACCTACCTGTTTACCAGGATAAAATAACATTCCTTCACCAGGATAATAGTCTTTCTCTTGGGAATAAGTTTGAATGTCGTTCCACGGATCTTTTGTC
The DNA here is from genome assembly GCF_051172895.1 of Nostoc sp. CALU 1950. NCBI lineage: Bacteria > Bacillati > Cyanobacteriota > Cyanophyceae > Nostocales > Nostocaceae > Nostoc > Nostoc sp. CALU 1950. The sequence goes on from NZ_JBDNJQ010000077.1 coordinate 35,488, forward strand.
CATAGGTCAACTCGCCAGTATAAAATCCCTGTCAGTCCCAGGCTTTGGCTAATGAAACCTGGGTGAATTCTGTAGTTTATCGGTTCAAAATCTATCTGCCATTTAGGCGAGTAGCCATCCTGTACCAAAGCGTTGTAAGACCAAACTTTGTCTCCTTTTTGCAGAACCTCAGATATTTGTTTTGGAGCTTCATCATAAGATTCTGGCAATACTACCCAGATGTCTACAGCAGAACGTCCAGTTCCAGAACCATCATCATAAAGCGCTGGTGTAGGAGTCATGGCTAAGGCTGTTGCGATTCCAGCTTGGTGAAAATTTCGCGCCCATTGCTTGACTGGTTTAATCAGATTTGGACAATTATCAATTTCATCGGCATATCTAGTATAGAGAAATAGACTAGATTCATGTTTAGCAGCAGTAGTTTTAATCTTCTTAAGAGAAGGGGCTGGAGACATTTTGCAAGTACTAACATTAGCCCCGCTCCAAAAAGAAAGACTTCGAGAACGGAGTCCCCATTGCTCCATTAATTCTGGTTCATCTGCGGGATCAAAATGCGCGTCAGGCATTAACTTATGTTTGAGAAGTTCTACCATGTCGCTTTTATTTTTATGTTCATAAAAGGTGAACTCTGAATTAAGCGATGGTTTTATCGGTAACTCAAAGTTCCAAACTTTTAGGTGGATTTTGCCTGTAATTTTTCCTTGGTCACTGCTAACAGTATAAGTGCCATTATATTCACCAGCTTGAGTGTCACGGGGTACGAATATATCTACCCAAATTGGTTGGTTATTCCTAGCTTTAAGATTAAATGGAACTGCATCTAATTCAGCATCCTTAATATCTGCTTGGTTTTCAGGATTCAGAAATGGAATTAGCCCATCAGCATACCATCCAGTACCTAAAGGGGGATTGCTACTGCCTTTTTTGTTAGGGCTGGAATGAGTAACTTTAACGTAATGTTCTCGGTAGAGCGTAATATTACTATTGGGAATTACTTGATTGTTTGGGCCAGATAAGCTTGAGACTGAAACATTAACGTTTGTCAGTCCACTATTTGGTGCGCGGATTCCGATTTGAAAGGGTTCATATTCCCCACGGGCAGCATATAAATCAATGCGGGTTTTAGTTTTTGGTAGGTCTTCTCGTTTTATCCTTTCTAAATTTGAAGTTACCCAGACAAAGGGATGATTAGTTAAGGATGAGTTGTTTGCTAATAGCCCGATGCTTGAACAAGCAAATAAAGTAAATACTGTTCCTAACATCAAGATGATAAGCTTAAATCGGTTAACAAATCTTGTTTTTTTGTTAAAAATAAACATTTAAATTTCTCCTTACTCTTGTCATTTTTTAATACAAAATTTTCATGAGAAGACGCGATAAATCGCCGTCTCTACAAGGATCAATCTTTCGTCTTGACGGCGAT
>NZ_JBDNJQ010000078.1:0-36482 GCF_051172895.1 Nostoc sp. CALU 1950
TTGGTTTGATTGGCTTCATGTTGCGGCAATTTGAAATTGCCCGTCTGGTAGGTATCCGTCCTTATAACGCCCTCGCATTTTCTGCTCCCATTGCAGTATTCGTCAGCGTATTCCTGATGTACCCCTTGGGACAATCCAGCTGGTTCTTTGCACCCAGCTTTGGCGTAGCGGCAATTTTCCGATTCCTACTATTCTTGCAAGGCTTCCACAACTGGACACTCAACCCCTTCCACATGATGGGTGTTGCAGGTGTATTGGGTGGTGCTCTATTGTGCGCCATTCACGGTGCCACAGTGGAAAACACCTTGTTTGAAGACGGTGATGGTGCTAACACCTTCCGCGCCTTCAATCCCACCCAGTCTGAAGAAACCTACTCAATGGTGACAGCAAACCGTTTCTGGTCACAGATTTTCGGTATTGCTTTCTCTAACAAACGCTGGTTGCACTTCTTCATGTTGTTCGTGCCAGTCACAGGTTTGTGGATGAGTGCCGTCGGCATCGTCGGTTTAGCACTCAACCTGCGGGCTTATGATTTCGTCTCCCAAGAATTACGGGCGGCGGAAGACCCTGAGTTTGAAACCTTCTATACCAAAAACATTTTGCTGAATGAGGGTATCCGCGCTTGGATGGCTCCTCAAGATCAACCCCACGAACAATTTGTATTCCCTGAGGAGGTATTACCACGTGGTAACGCTCTCTAATAGACCGAATGTATTAGGTGGTGCTGGACGCGACCAAGAATCCACTGGATTTGCTTGGTGGTCTGGTAACGCACGTTTAATCAACCTATCTGGCAAACTACTGGGTGCTCACGTTGCCCACGCTGGTTTGATTGTATTCTGGGCTGGAGCGATGACTTTGTTTGAAGTCGCTCACTTCATTCCCGAAAAGCCCATGTATGAACAGGGCTTGATCTTGTTACCTCACCTTGCCACTCAGGGCTGGGGTGTTGGTGCTGGTGGTGAAGTCATCGACACCTTCCCCTACTTTGTTGTTGGTGTACTCCACCTAATTTCCTCAGCCGTCCTTGGCTTTGGCGGTATTTATCATGCTGTCCGTGGCCCAGAAACCTTAGAAGAATACTCTTCTTTCTTTGGTTACGACTGGAAAGACAAGAACAAGATGACCAACATCATCGGCTTCCACCTGATTATTTTGGGATGCGGTGCGTTGCTGTTGGTGCTGAAGGCAATGTTCTTTGGTGGTTTGTATGACACTTGGGCACCAGGCGGTGGTGACGTTCGTGTTATTACTAATCCGACATTGAACCCAGCGGTTATCTTCGGTTATGTAATCAAGTCTCCCTTTGGTGGCGAAGGCTGGATTGTTAGCGTTGATAACTTAGAAGATGTCGTCGGTGGTCACATTTGGATTGCCTTTATCCTAATTGCTGGCGGTATCTGGCACATCTTCACCAAGCCTTTTGCTTGGTCACGTCGTGCATCCATCTGGTCTGGTGAGGCTTACCTCTCCTACAGCTTGGGCGCTCTGTCGTTGATGGGCTTCATTGCCTCAATCTATGTTTGGTTCAACAACACCGTTTACCCCAGCGAATTCTACGGCCCTACCGGTCCAGAAGCTTCTCAAGCTCAAGCTTTGACCTTCTTGATTCGTGACCAACGCTTGGGTGCTAACGTCGGTTCTGCCCAAGGCCCTACAGGTCTGGGTAAATACCTGATGCGCTCTCCAACTGGTGAAATCATCTTCGGTGGTGAAACCATGCGCTTCTGGGATTTCCGTGGCCCTTGGTTGGAGCCTCTACGTGGCCCCAATGGTCTTGACTTGGAAAAAATCAAGAATGATATTCAACCTTGGCAAGCTCGTCGCGCCGCTGAATACATGACCCACGCTCCTTTGGGTTCTCTGAACTCCGTAGGTGGTGTGGCTACTGAAATTAACTCTTTCAACTACGTATCTCCTCGCGCTTGGTTGGCGACTTCTCACTTCGTACTAGGATTCTTCTTCCTAGTTGGTCACTTGTGGCACGCTGGTCGCGCACGGGCTGCGGCTGGTGGTTTTGAGAAAGGAATTAACCGTGAGACTGAGCCAGTGATGTTTATGGACGACCTAGATTAGGTTGTAAAGTTTATCTCATCACTGACAATCAAATAGTCTAAAGGCTCTTGCGTAAAAGCAAGGGCTTTTTTTATAGGAAAATTAGTAATCTAGTGATTAAACGGTAATTAATACTATGAGCGATTCCAATTTTATTGATGCTTTGCGATGGACATCTGAAGCTAAAGAAAAATTGCAAAATATTCCCTTTTTTGTCCGCTCTCAAGCTAAAGCTAGAATTGAACAGCTGGCTCGTGAAGCAGGACAAGAGGTTGTGACGGCTGATTTGGTAGAACAGGCTAGGCTTGAGTTTGGACAATAAAATATTCTGGAGATCGTAACAATGACAGTCGCCAAGAATCGAGCAGACCGAGTAATGCTTTATGACATTAGCTGGCAACAGTTTGAAAATCTTCTAAAAGACTTAGGAGAGCATCGGGCAGCAAGGTTAGCTTACGATCGCACCACTTTGGAAATTATGACACCTTTACCTGAACACGAACACTATAAAGAGGTAATTGGCGATTTGGTCAAAGAAATCGCTGATGTGCTGGATTTAGATTATGAAAGTTATGGTTCGACTACTTGGAAGCGAGAAAGCCGAATGGCAGGGGTGGAGTCAGATAACTGCTTCTATTTCCAGAATGAAGTTGCGATTCGGGGTAGATTGGATCTGGATTTGAAACAAGACCCACCACCTGATTTGGCACTGGAAATTGATATTACCAGTAAGTCTTTAAATCGTTTTCCCATTTATGCCCGCCTGGGAGTGCCAGAACTCTGGTGTTATGACTCCGGTGAACTAAAGATTTACCACCTGCAAGATGGAGAATATGTCGAATCAGAGAACAGTTTAGTATTTCCTACTTTAGCTATTCGGGATTTGCCAAAACTGATTGAGCAAAATCGGGCAGATGGCAGACGGGCAATTCGTCGGGCAGTACGGAAGTGGGTGAAGATTGAACTACCCAGTTAACATAATTACGAATTACCAATTAGTATCAACTTCCTCCCACATTCATCGCTGCTAAAACAGCCTTCTGGCTTACATCTCTGTAAAGGGTATTCAAATATTTCATTACCACATCACTTGATGTAGAATTTACTGCATTTTCCTCTTCTTTTGCTAGGGGAATCGCTTCCAGTACATCTAATATTGTCTCACTGCTGGAAGGCACAATCACTACCAAAGATGACTCTAGCGGCTCATTATATTGCCAGAAAGAGTCAATTTTTACCGAGTACTTGGTATTAGGAATTGACTGTTGAACATCAAGCGCTTCTGTGGCAGGGGTTTCAATCTTGGCGCTACGTAACTGTCGCAAATCGCTGATAATTTGCTCTTTGGTACGTCCGCGCAATTGAAAGAGTACAAAGGGGTCTTCACTGAAGCGATCGCCTAACTGATAGTAGATGGCACCAATATGTTTACAGGGATTTGCTTTATCAGGACAAGAGCATTTACTCTGGACATCAGCAAGGGTAAATGGAAATATCGAAAGACCATTAGCCGTGAAGACTTCTTCTATATTTTGTGGCATTTCTCCTGCTAGTAATTTGGCAGCAAAAATTGCCCTTTGGGACATAGTTTCAATTACATAACCCCACTGTTCATCGGTAAATGGTTCAAGGGAAAGAGAAACTTTATAAGGTTCTACTTCACTGCCTTGCACCCTAGCCAATACTTTCGCGCCTTTAAATTCGATGCTCAAAACATTTCCTTGACGAGCATAGTTTCTCGCACGTTCTAAACGCTTTTTAAAGCGATAGGAATCTAGCAAATCTAGCCATTGTTGTGACCACCATTCGCGACTTGCTTGTAATGTGTAATTAGTCATAATAAATTTAAAATTCAAAATTATGGAATGGATAGGTTGATCTAGTTTTGTGACAGTTACTTCAGACTCTAGCGTTTATGATTGAGAGCATATCAGTTTCGCAAATATACGGCTACAGATTGGAAGCCTGAGACTACATATAGACGTAAAACCTTAAATTAATTACGAATTACGAATTACGAATTATTCCATCCCCGCCTTACGCCGCAACCGTTCAACTAATCGGCGCGAAAAATCTAAGCTCTGACTACGCAGACGCTCTCGGATTTCCAAGGCAGCCAGTGCCAAGGGTAGCGCTTCTACGTAACGCCCCTCCTTCTCAAGAACTTGTGCTAGGCCAGATTGAGCGTCAGCCACTAAGCCTTGCTGTCCCACTTCTTGCGCTAGGGCTAACTCACGCTCGTACCAGGGGCGGGCTTGCGTAGGGGTATCGCAATTAAGGGCGAGAAGTCCCAAGCCGCCGCAATAAGCTGCTTGTCCTTGTTTATCTCCTCGTTTTTCTTCTATCGCCAATGCTTGCTTGTAGTAGGACTCGGCGCAATCATATTGTCCCTGCTGTTGGGCAACTGTTCCCAGATCGTTGAGGGTGATCGCCTCCATCTCTTCATCCTCCAACTCTCGGTAAATCGCTAATGCTTCCTGGCCAAGGCGCTCCGACTCCGCCCAGTCGTTGCGTTGCTTTGCAATCAGTCCTTGCAAACGAATTGCAAAAGCCTTACCCCGACGGCTACCGCCCCGCTCTATCGCCTCCGCCATCTGAGCCGCCCAACTTGCTACCCTATCAGTCTCCGCGCGATAGTAGTAAATCCAGGCAACATGATAAGCACCCCAACCAACATCGCTCCACTGACCGAGCGCTTTTCCCGCCTGATATCGCCACTCACCCAAGCGCATCGCTTCATCCCAGTAGCCGCGAAACCAGAGGAAGTTAAACAAAGCATCTTCCAAATCGATGAGCATCTGGGCAGCCTGTCGGTCTTTCAAAGCACCAGGAATACCTGCCATTTCCCGGAGGGTCGTCGCCACGCCCTCTAGATTCTGCCACTCGGCCTCCAGCTTGTCATGGGTTTTGTAGGCATCTTTGCCATAACCCCCGTACTTCTGGGCAAAGTCCACCCAGTAGTGCAGAACTTTGCGTTGTGCAGCAGAGTCAAACCGAATTCCATTTAGCGGTGCAGTCCCAACGGTATCTGTTCCGTCCACAGCTGCCAGGATATATGTGCGAGTGAGGGGGTGCAGGCCAAACCGTTCTCCATCCAAATCATTCACCAAAGATAGAGTTACCAGCCGTTCTAAAGAAACTTGGATCTCGGTTATGGCTAAATCCGTAGCATCTGCCAGTGCTGTGGTTTTTGCTGGTGTCAGGAATACAACCAAGGCACACAACACTGTGCGATCATTTCCAGAGAGAGTTTCGGCGGCATCAGCAAACAGAAACCCGTAGAGATCGGGAGATTTGGCGGCATTCCGCAACCGCTCTAGGGCATCACTGATGGAGTAGCCTTTGTGTGCCACCTGTCCCAATGTCCAATCTAGCGCTAGGGGGTTGCCACCAGACGCTTCATATAAAGAGGTCAATATTTCTGGCTTCGTTGCGTTTAGTTCCTGGGCTATGCGGGGGTGCGACCTTCCCTTCTCTCTCATTAACTCCAAAGCTTCTGCCTCTAAGAGACGATCTAAGCGGATGGTGACGGCGCTTTCCCCTGTGCGGCGGCGGCTGGTGATTATCGCTTTGTTGGGGGTGGGCAGTTTCCGCAAAAACTCGGCAATCATATCTCGTTCTTCTGCATTCAGAGTTTCCAAGTTGTCCCAAATCAACAGGGTACGCCGTCCTCGCAGTGCATCGAGAAGGGCGCGGCGGCGTTCTGTGGCATCAGTCATTTTCACAATATCTGTCTCTCCCAACCCCTTGGCAAATTCCCGGCAAAAGCTATCGAGAGAAGACAGGGCGAGGGTTTCTTGCCGAACTCCTTCAGTTGAGAGCCTGGTAGTCTTGGCAGAAACAAACAGGTAGGCATCAAACAAGGCTTCCTTACGGGCAAGGTGTGCTACCTCCAGCGCTAACGCCGTTTTGCCCATACCACCAATACCATCGATCGTCACACCCCAACCGCGTTCCTCTGGTGAAAGTGCGTCCAAACAACGGGCAATTTCTTGTTTGCGTCCCACAAACACATCGTTATAGCGGGGCAGGTTATCGGGCAGACTTTCCGGGCGTTGTCCCTGCAACTGGCTTAATCGCGCCTCTAGGCTAGTGACCTCCTGGCGTTTCTCGTCTAGTTGCACCTTCAGATGAGCCGGAATAGTCAAGTTGGTATAGCCTGCCGCCTGCTGTTCCAACACCGTCAGTATCATACGGGCGGTAGAAAGCATTTGTTCGAGGTTTGTTTGATCTTCCATAGCAGCTTGTGGGAATTACTTACTCTGATTTTTGCAGTCTAGCTTCAAGATTTGCCACTTCTTGACGTTTTTCTTCTAGCTCAATTCTCAGATGACCTGGCATTTGCAGCTTACCAAATCCAGCAGCCTGCTCTTCTAAAATTGCTAGTGAACGACGTGCCATTGCCAATGCAGGTGTTACAACCTCTTGATTGCTCATCACTCTAGGCAAATCTGCGACTGGGATTGAGTTTGGCAGTCCTTTCCCTCCCCGCAGCATGGCAATAGGAAAATCTTCCATCGCCGTATCAAAAAACGGAGTCTGTTCTGCCTGACGTTGGGTTCTGGCGCTCTCTGGAACGGTTTTACCCAAATGATTCATCAGATTTGAGAGCATAACTTTGGAATCCCCTGGTTGATTAGCCGCTCCCCGCAATGCCTCAATTAGATGATAAGTATAGAGACTCATGGTTCCATCAGGACGTATCCAAGAAACCTGATTGCCTCTGGAGGATGTAAACACCGCCCGTCCTTCGCCCTGCTTCAAGGCATCGACTACGCCCTTGGGCAACGCCGTGGCGATAAAATCAGCAGGTAGTTCGCCTTTAGAAGTAGCCATACCCTCTGCATGACAACTATCAATTACCACCCACAACCGCTTTGCTTGAATCTGCCGCAAAGCTTGAGTAAATTCTTGGGCAGATAGGGCGGTGTTAGCAATGTCTGTGGAATTGAAGTCATGTTGCAGCAAATAATAACATTGACTTGATAAGTCAAAGCACCCATGACCAGAGTAAAAAACTACAATTGTTGCATCTTTATCGGCAGCAGCCTTTTCCTTTAACCACGTTAATCCATCGAAAATTGCGCTGCGCGTTGTCTGTTGATTCTGCAATAAGCGAATATGTTCGGAATCATCCAGATAGGCACACAAGTTTGGATCAGTTAACACTGTTTTCAGTGCTTGCACATCTTTAACTGTGACAGGCAATGAATATCGAGATTCGGCTGTTGTGCCAACCCCAATTAACAATGCATAACCGTGGGTAAAGTGATTCGACATGATGGCACAGGGTAAGGAAGAAGGTGTGATATTTTTCAATATCGCATATTTAATCTAGTGGTCTGTCCCATTAATTTTGCGAGGTTTGTAGTGAGCGCTTTAGCGCTCAAATTAAGGACTAAAGTCCTTACTACAAACTTATTCTGCATCATCGTCAATTACTGCACTGCGATCGAGTAGTAGTAAGTTGCGAAGTTGGTCTGTATCCATTTCAGTTAACCATTCTTCACCAGCACCTACAACTTGTTCTGCTAGTTGTTTTTTACTTTCAATCATGTCATGAATTTTTTCTTCTAAAGTGCCTGTGCAAACAAATTTATGTACTTGCACATTCCGGGTTTGACCAATCCGAAATACTCGGTCTGTAGCTTGATTTTCTACGGCTGGATTCCACCATCTATCAAAGTGGAATACATGATTTGCTCGTGTTAAATTTAGTCCGACTCCACCGGCTTTCAGAGAAAGAATCATAATCGGTGGCCCTTGAGGATCATGTTGGAAACGGTCGATCATTTCCTCTCGTTGTTTTTTACTGGTGCTACCATACAAAAAGAATATTTCTCGTCCTAGCTGTTTTTCTAAATATGGTTTAAGTAATTTACCCCACTCAGCAAATTGTGTGAAGATTAAAGCTCTATCGCCTTCTGCTAAAACTTCTTCTAACATTTCTTCTAGACGCAGAAGTTTGGCTGAATTATGTTGCTCTAATGTCGCCTGTTTCAAATATTGGGCTGGGTGATTGCAGATTTGCTTGAGTTTGATTAGTAAAGCTAAAATCATCCCTCGACGTTGCAATCCTTCAGCAGATTCAATCTCGACTAAAGATTGTTCTACAATTTGTTGATAAAGTGCAGCTTGTTCACCAGTTAGACCGCAAAATACGGTCATTTCTTGCTTATCTGGTAAATCTTGAATTATGTCGCGATCGCTTTTCAATCGCCGCAGTATAAATGGTTGTACTAATGAACGTAACTGAGTCAAAGAAGCGGTATCACCATACTTTTCAATTGGCATGGCAAACCGCCGCTGGAAAAATTGCTTATTGCCTAAATATCCTGGATTGAGAAAATCCAAAATAGACCAGAGTTCTTGTAGCCTATTTTCTACAGGTGTCCCCGTTAATGCAATGCGAAATGTCGCTTCTAATTCCCGCACTGCTTTTGACTGCTTCGCCTCTGGGTTTTTCACATTCTGGGCTTCATCTAAAACAATTATCTGCCAAGGAACACTTTGCAATGACTTGATATCTCGATGAAGAAGTGAGTAGCTGGTAACAATTAAATCATGTTTTTTTACGGCTTCTAAAAACGCTTTTCCTTTTGGACGTTTGTCACCGTGATATTGCAAAATTTTCAGGCTTGGTGCAAATTTATTGACTTCCCTTTCCCAGTTACCTAAAACAGAAGTTGGACAAACTAGCAGTGTTGGATTTTCTAGCGCATCCTGTTCTTTCAAGTGCAGTAGAAAAGCGATAAATTGGACAGTGTTATGGCAAATAATATTGTTAGCGACAAAATTATGATGTTCGCTAACTTCAAAGTCATAAACCCATCCATCATAATCTATCTCTTCTATTGATTCTATCCGGCAATAAAATACCTCTTGGTCGAGAAGACATTGCAAAGACTGTCTTGTTAAGCTCAACTGTTGTACATCTAGGTTGCTATATGCTGATAAAGTTTGAGTTGTCCACTTGGAAGGTTTTAGTAGCTGATACTGTTCTTGGGCTTCTCCACTAATAATACGGTTCATTCCAGCTATTACTCGCTGTAAACTATCTCTAGAAAATTGCTGGGAACCATTAATGTAAACAGTGTTGTGCATCCCAAAATGCCGCAATGGAAGTCCCGTTGCTATGACTGTTTGGGCAACCATATCAGAAGCAGGAATTCCTTCAATATTTGTGTTGCTGACCAGTTGACAAATTTGTTCTAACTTACTCTGTTTCTCTGAGTTATTAAAACCAATTTCTTGCAAAAATCTGCGGGCAGAATTTCCTCCAATCACACCAATATAGTAGGTGCGTAAAGTGCGAGTTCCATTAGTGGCACACTTCAGTTTGGGCGATATTCGTAACCAAATACCGAAACGACGTAGTAGTGCCGAAAGTTGCTGAATTAGTAAAGCTGAAGCTGTAGCAATTTCAATACTCCCCATACTCAAAACAACAGCAGATTCAGCATCAAAATAGTTTTGTAAAAATATCCGCACACTATCCAAGTCTGCCTGCATAATGAAGGGCGGAATAGATTTTTCTGCCGATAGTTTACCCCAAACATAACCTTTAGCTTCTAAGAATTCCCGATAGGCTTGGCTATTAACTCGAAGAGAAGCAACTCTGTTAGGGAAGGTAGAGATATTAGGGCTGTTAATTTTGAGGTTATAGCGCTCTTTAATACGTTGGCAAATATGGAGTAAATCCTCTAATACTTTGGTGTCTTTTTGGGATATTGTGACTCTTCCCACATCGGGTAGTTCATGCCCTTCAGCAATCTGCCAAGCAAGAAACTTGACTAAATCAGGGTCTTGTGGTTGCCCATTCCAAAGCGTTTTACCTGGTACACAAACGTAATCACCCACCTGTAAGTTATTTGTCCAACCTTTACTTGTTAGCAGCTTGTGACGATGAGTGATGGTGATATTGCTACCATCTTCTAGCGTGATTTTTCGTAATTTCTCGCAGACTTGCTGCCGATACAACCGCCTAACATTAGCCTGGACAATTTTGCCAGTTTTTTCATCTATGGAATTAACTAGTAATCCCTCTGTAGGGTTAGTCCAAAATCCTTCGCCGTCAAACTCTGCTTGTCCAGCGTGGGTTTTCCAGATTGTCTCGGCTGTGCGTAACAGTCCATTTACATTTATTAGAGTATCATTCGCTACGCATTTACCGAGTCCCATATCGTCGGCGAGACATGCACCCAAACCCCAACGTTCTAAGAATGATAGCCAAGCCGCACCACGTTCTTGATAAGGTCGCAACTGTCCTTTGAAGCCTGCTGGTGTGGGCAAAGGTGCGATCGCTTGATTATTATTCAGCGCCCCAATCAACTCTTGCAATGCCCCAGATGCATCAAAGCTAACCACTGGTAACTTTTCAATTGCCTGAGTATCCCCTGTACTAAGGCGCAAAGCATCTTCCAGAGAAAGGGCCATTTGGTCTTTGCGAGTGGTAAAAAATGTTTGGGCTGTCTTAATGTCTTGGGGACGCAATTCTACCCACTCACCGTTAATTTCCACTAGCGGACTATTTAAAGCCACAAGTTTATCAAACTCAGCTTTGGAAATAGTCTGTCCGCCAATTGCCAATTGCCATTGGAAATTTAGTAAACTCTGCAACCCTAAACGTCCCTGCTTTCCTTTTGGGGTTTCGGCAGTAATTTTCAAACCCAAACGATTTGCCCATCCTTCACGGTTTGCCAAACTGGGAGGCAAAATTACTCCTAAACCACTGTCTTCCAACCTCCAAGCTACAGCTTTGATAAACTCATAAGCTTGTATGGGGGTAAGACGAGAAAATTGGGGATATTCGCTTTCAAAGCTGGCTACTATTGTTGGATATAATCGAGACGCTACCCCTAAACCTCGCAAAAATGTTTCTTGTGGTTGGTCAATTGTCCGATTTTCATAAACCAATCGTTCAACCGGATTGTTCCAAATAGTTGCCGCATCCACCAAAAAATCAGGATCGTCAGCCGCTTGTAGGAAATATGCTAATGTCCAATCTGTTTCGCCAAACTCTGGAGAACGCAGTTGAAAACAGGTACGAAATAGAGTTTTAAGAGTTAATTGGTATTGTAGCGGCATAGTCCAAGCCTTCAGTGCCGCTTCCAGTCGTTCTACTTCAATGGCATCTGCATTGACTGTGCCAGATGTACTAGTTAAGCCTTGCAACCACTGTCGCACCCCAGCTGGTAAAGATGCGATTGTCTTAGCTTCAATTGGAGGTTGAGAACCTACCATTTCTCGCACTTGGGCATCTATTGTACTGTTGAGAAATCCCAAAAGTAATTCTTGAGGTTCGGCTGGGAAGTCTACTGCTAGGTGAGGGGATGAGGGGGATGAGGAGGATGAGGGGGATGAGGGGGATGAGGAGGATGAGGGGGATGAGGAGGATCTTACTCCCCCTGCTCCCTCATCTCCCCCCACTCCCCACTCCCCACTCCCCACTCCCTCTTGATAAGTACGACAAACCAACGGCATATTCGCAGAATATTTTTCTAGGCGAGTTCCATCTACAGCGCTATCTAGAAGTACTTGCCACTTAGCAGCAAATGCACCATCTGATTGTCGGTCAATTGTTGGTAAAAACTTACACCGCGAGATTAAATCTAAACTCCAACGGGCAACCTGCGACCAAAAGCGTAAATCTCCACCTAAAAAGGCATCTTCCCCTTTAGCAGCATTTAAAGGAACAGCAGCAAGAAATTTTACTGCTTCGCTGGGGTTGAGACAAAAACCCTCAACTCTCCACGGTTGTAAATATTGCGGGGAGTCTATATCTAGCCCCAAGCTGGCAGAATGTACAGGGAAAATCGCTGTTGTTCCTTTATCACTTCCTTCTGGGATATAAGTTGGTAGGGCAATAATTTGAGAGTGCGTTGGTAAACTTATCTCAGGGGCACTGGCGGCTTTGCGGGTTCGCCCAGTAGTTGCGATGGCTCCGCCAACGCCAGGGGCGATCGCAACTTGGGGTTTTTGGATGAAGTTGGTAATTGCCATGTTCTGCGATCGCAACCACTCACTCAACTCAACCGATGTCATTGCCAATGGATGTAGTGCTATATCTCCAGATCCATTAGACTCGAAATTCACTCGTGGCGATCGCCAAGTTTCCCCCCAAATAAATAAACGACTATTTTGATTTCTTAGTAACCAATTACAGTGTAAAATCGCCATTTGCTAACTACTTAATATTTTCCCAGAACTCAATAATTAAAATTGCAACTATTCTACTTTTTGCATTTTATCAGGAAGACTTTTTGACAAAATTGTGCATACAATAAATATTTAAGTAATTATTCCACATAACATCGTTAATAATGAATTTTCCCCTAATTCAAGTTTTAAAAAATGGAATATTAGTGGAACTAGATTATGTACATCCTCAAGAGCATGAGGTTGTAAGAGCATTACTCAATGTTGTAATTGTTGAAGGTAAAACCTATCCGCAAAAGCAACCTTTATCTCAGGCAGAATTTTCAGCTTACTGGTTAAGCAAAGATGCCTTTGTTGTCAGGACATCTGTTGTAGATCCTACACACGAGACAAAAGAAATATTAGGGGCGTTTTATTTAAAGCCAAACTTTCCTGGTCGGTGTAGCCATATTTGCAATGCTGGTTTTATTGTACAACCAGGGTTGCGAGGTCAGGGTATAGGGCGGTTCATGGGAGAGGCTATGCTTTCGATCGCAGCAAACCTGGGCTACGAAGCAGTAATGTTTAATTTGGTCTTTGAGACTAATATACCTTCAATTACACTTTGGCAGTCATTGGGATTTAAGATTATTGGGCGAATTCCGGGCGCGGCGAAGCTAGAGAATGAGCAGATGGTAGACGCGCTCATCTTGTATCACACTTTGCGTTGAACAACTTGTCTATCTTTGTATGTACCAGAAGTCAGCCATAGGGCATAAATGTTAGGATTGCCACAGAAAGAGAATAGCGAAAGAGAAGGAAAAAAAACTGAATGGCAGAAGTTGACAAGTCAATATCCTTCGATGGAAGGGATATTCGACTGAAAGTAGGCCTACTTGCTCCCCAGGCTGGTGGGTCGGTTTTGATAGAATCAGGGGACACATCCGTTTTAGTGACGGCTACGCGATCGCAAGCCAGAGAAGGCATTGATTTTCTTCCCCTAACAGTAGATTACGAAGAAAGGCTATATGCCGCTGGTCGGATTCCCGGCGGGATCATGCGGCGGGAAGGTCGCCCACCAGAAAAAACAATTCTCACCAGCCGTCTTATAGACCGTCCCATGCGTCCCTTGTTCCCGTCATGGTTGCGGGATGACCTACAAATTATTGCCTTAACGCTGTCGATGGACGAGTTAGTTCCACCCGATGTGTTAGCAGTTACAGGTGCTTCTATCGCTACCCTGATTGCTCAAATCCCTTTTAATGGGCCAATGGCAGCAGTGCGGGTTGGTTTAGTGGGAGATGATTTCATCATTAACCCCACTTATGCCGAAACTGAAGCTGGAGACTTGGATCTGGTAGTAGCAGGTTCACCACATGGCGTAATCATGGTGGAGGCGGGAGCCAATCAGTTGCCAGAGCGAGATATTCTTGAGGCGATTGACTTTGGTTATGAAGCAGTGCGGGACTTAATCAAAGCGCAGCAAGATTTATTAGCAGAACTGGGTCTGGTAATAGTGCAAGAAGCACCACCAGAAGTAGACCAGACGCTAGAAAATTATATCCGCGATCGCGCCAACGGTCAGATTAAGAAAATTCTGTCGCAATTTAGTTTCACCAAACCCGAACGCGATGCAGCTTTAGATGTCGTCAAGGATGAAATTGCTGCGACGATTAGCGAACTGCCAGAAGAAGATCCCATTCGAGTTGCCGCAACTGCAAATAAGAAGGCACTTGGTAACACTTTTAAAGATATTACCAAACACTTCATGCGGCGACAAATCATCGAAGATAACGTCCGCGTTGATGGTCGTAAACTCGATCAAGTGCGTCCGGTTTCTTGTTTAGTTGATGTCTTACCAAAGCGAGTCCACGGCAGCGGTTTATTTAACCGGGAACTAACTCAGGTATTATCCACCTGTACTCTGGGTACACCTGGAGATGCTCAAAACCTCAACGATGACATGCAGCTAGATCAGCACAAGCGTTATCTGCATCATTACAACTTCCCGCCCTTCTCAGTCGGGGAAACCAAGCCAATGCGTTCTCCAGGAAGGCGTGAAATTGGTCACGGGGCATTGGCAGAACGAGCGCTCCTACCTGTGCTACCGTCAAAAGAACAATTTCCCTACGTGATTCGCATCGTCTCGGAAGTACTTTCTTCCAACGGTTCCACCTCAATGGGTTCAGTCTGCGGTTCCACCCTCGCCCTGATGGATGCTGGTGTACCAATTCTCAAACCCGTCAGTGGCGCGGCAATGGGTCTGATTAAGGAAGGGGACGAAGTACGAGTCCTGACTGACATCCAAGGTATCGAAGACTTTTTGGGCGACATGGACTTCAAAGTTGCCGGTACGGATACCGGGATTACCGCCTTGCAAATGGATATGAAAATCTCCGGTTTGTCTTTGGAGGTGATAGCCCAAGCCGTCCACCAAGCCAAAGCAGCCCGGTTGCACATTCTGGAGAAAATGCTCGCCTGCATTGACACACCGCGGACTGAAACCTCACCTTATGCCCCACGTCTGTTAACAATCAAGATTGATTCAGACATGATTGGTCTGATCATCGGACCTGGAGGCAAGACTATTAAGGGGATCACAGAGGAAACTGGTGCAAAAATTGACATCGAAGATGATGGCACCGTGACAATTTCTGCTGTGGATGAGAACAAGGCCAAGAGAGCTAGAAATATCATCCAAGGCATGACCCGCAAGTTGCACGAAGGGGATGTCTATGCAGGACGCATTACTCGGATCATACCGATAGGTGCATTTGTGGAATTTTTGCCTGGGAAAGAAGGCATGATCCACATTTCTCAACTAGCTGACTACCGCGTTGGCAAAGTTGAGGATGAAGTAGCGGTGGGCGATGAAGTAATTATCAAAGTGCGCGAAATTGATAACAAAGGTCGCATCAATCTCACCCGCTTGGGTATTCACCCAGATCAAGCAGCAGCAGCACGAGAAGCTGCGGCGGTAAATCGTTAAATCGATTTGGGATTTTAGATTAGATTAAATCTAAAATCCGCGATGCCTATTGTGAAGGCATCGCCGTATGCTTCTCTAAATTAGTTGCAATTTTGTAGGATTTCTGATATTAGATTACCGAACATTTCTTTGTAATCTCTGCAAAAATGTTCAGTGTTCCAAAATACCACTGATGAGCTACTTACGTGACCGTAGTTGTCTTAGGATCAGTATCTATTAAAATACGGTATACTTTATTAAAAAGTTGAATTTTCAGATTAGCGATCGCAGTTAAACCAAAAATATTTTGAAAGCTAAAGGCACTCTGCTAGTTTTTAATTTGTTGCACATTTGTGTTATGTCCAAGAATTTATTGTTATGTGATTGTGCAATCTCTTCAGCTTTGTTGACAATGGAATAACCAAGGAAACTTTTTGGACTGTGTTCGGTTTTGTCGTGCGCTTTTTCCCTGCGTACTAGTTAACTTCAATAGCACAGTGAATGGTACAGTTGGGATTGGATTAATGCAAACTTCCTTTACCTTTTAATTGCAATGTGGAAAAAGGCATGAAAATCGGATTAGTAGAATTTCCTCAAATAAAAATCCTAGATCCTGAAGGCAGTGACTGGACAAAGGAAAACCAATATTCTTTATGCGATCGCATTCTCTATGGATGTAAAGAAACATTATTCAATCAATTAGTTTAATGGAAACTAAAAATTCATTACATTTAAAAGGAATAATACTGCTTATCCTTGTTAATGTAATTAGCGCTACAACCTTTCCATTGACTAAAGACATCGTTACTAGTCTTTCACCAAGTGCATTGATTGTCAGCCGCTTTGTCATAGCGGCAGGGGTTTTTACCTTAAATTTACGTAATATTAATGCACTTTTATTTCGTGATGGTACAGTACTAGGGCTTTTGCTTTTCTTTTTCTTAGCTATAGAAACAGTTGCACTCAAGACGATACCAGCAAACCGGGCGGCATTCATTGGCAGTTTGAACGCACTCATCGTCCCCCTACTAGGATGGCTGAGTGGTCAACGCGTGCTATTAAGAAGTTTCCTAGCTGCTGGAGTAGCTGTGATTGGTATTGGTGTGATGTTTTGGGAAGGGGGAGAACTAGGAATTGGCGATTTATTGATGTTTGTTGATGCTTTTGTCTATGCAGCATACATACTTTTTTTAGAGCGAGTCGCCTCCCGTCACCCCACTTTAACGCTCACGAGTGTTCAACTTTTGTTCATTGCGTTAGTAGGGGTACTCTGGAATAACACACAAATCCTTAACGAATTTGACGCAATTCGCCAGCACTGGGGAGCGATTCTCTACTTAGGGCTGTTGGCGACGGCTGCTGTCATCTGGCTTCAAACCTTAGCACAGCAATGGGTTTCGTCTGATGAAACCGCCTTACTCTATACACTTGAGCCATTGTTCGCCACAATTTTCTCGTTTTGGCTACTTGGAGAACATCTGGGAATACGCGGTTTCATTGGCGCGATTCTTGTCTTAGTTGCTCTGTTTCTAAGTCAAATCCCTCAAAAAATTGAGCCGCAAGCGGAAGCAAAAGTTGAGGTACAGAGCAGTTAACGGACTATTAACTTATTAGAACCATAAACTTCTTAGGTTGGGTTTCGTTCCTAAACTCAACCTAAGATTCTCCTTTGCCCAAGCATATTGCTCTTTAATCTCTTTGTTTAAAAGTATCGAAAAATTAAGGTTAAATGCCTGAAATCCAGCCAAACATTTGATACTTCAGTCTAAAAAGTGTAGTTCAGCCTGAACTGAGAATTTAAATTTTTTAGAGCATAAAATCTTGCAAATATGCATGAATTCAAAAAATATATTTGAAACTTATTTTGCCATAAAAACAGCAGTAAAATTAGAAAAATTTACTTTACAAAAAATCACTTTACATAGTAGATTTAACTCTAATTAAGCCAAGTTTTTTTAAATAAAATGGTTCTTTTTTTATGAGTACAATAGAGGTAATTTCAGCTTCAAAGCTAAATTCTCGTATCACGATTCAACAAACAGGAAAAGGACGAGGAGTATTTGCTAGACAAAAATTTTTCCAAGGGGAAACTGTCGTGGTGGGTATTTCAATTGAAGAAGTTCCCGAACGAACAATTTATTCCTTTCAGATGGATTTTAATTTGTATGTCAACCTAGACGAGCCTGCTGTCGTCATTAACCATTCTTGTGATCCAAATACTGGGGTAAGAAACAATCAGTTTGGAGGATATGACTTCGTTGCTTTAGGGAATATCGAAATAGGTGAGGAGATTACCTGGGACTACGAAACCACTGAATATGAATCAATTGCTGTCCGCCGATGTTTGTGTGGATCTCTATCTTGTCGAGGGAAAACATTAGGATTCAAATTTCGGGAACAAATGTTGCGTGATACTTATGGAGAGTATATTGCAGATTATCTCAAAACTAAAAGCAAATAATGTTTGTTAAACCACATCTATAGCGGTTCTCGAATGGAAGCAATACATTTTGACCTCTCTCCAAACCTCTCTCCTACAAGGAGAGAGGCTTTAAGTCTTACTTTCCTTGCAGGGAAGAGGCTGGGGGTTAGGTCTGTATTTCATGCAATTGAGAACTACTATATTTTGAGAAGTATAGTTTTTCAAAATACTGGGAGCATCAACTGTTGTAGAGACGCGTTAGCACTGCGGGACAAAGTACAATTTCGCGTCTCTACATTCTTTTATTAAGCCTTTTTCAACCAGCTAAACATAGCGCGTAAATCTTTACCAACTTCTTCAATTTTGTGTTCAGATTCTTTACGACGCATGGCGGTAAATCCTGGTTTACCAGCTTGGTTTTCGAGAACAAATTCTCGTGCAAATTGCCCAGATTGAATCTCGCTGAGAATCTTCTGCATTTCAGCTTTGGTTTGTTCGGTAACAATCCGAGGCCCACGGGTATAATCGCCATATTCAGCAGTGTTAGAAATGCTGTCGCGCATTTTAGCTAAACCACCTTCCACAACCAAGTCAACAATCAGCTTGACTTCATGCAGACATTCAAAATAAGCCAATTCTGGTTGATAACCAGCTTCTACCAAAGTTTCAAATCCGGCTTTGATTAAAGCGCTCAAACCACCGCACAATACGGCTTGTTCGCCAAATAAATCGGTTTCGGTTTCTTCGCGGAAAGTAGTTTCGAGAACACCAGCGCGAGTACCACCGATACCTTTAGCATAAGACATGGCGCGATCGCGTGCCTGACCACTCGCATCTTGATAAACTGCAAACAGCGCTGGTACGCCTTCACCACCTTCATAAGTCCGCCGTACCAAATGCCCCGGCCCTTTGGGTGCTACCATCACCACGTCTACGTTATCTGGTGGTACAACTTGCCCAAAGTGAATATTGAAGCCGTGGGCAAAAGCTAACACATTCCCTTCTTCTAAATTGGGTTCAATCTCGTTTTTGTAAATCGTTTTTTGAACTTCATCAGGTAACAAAATCATGATAAAGTCAGCAGCATTGGCAGCATCTGCGACATTCTTCACAGTTAACCCAGCTGCTTCAGCTTTTGCTACTGACTTACTACCCGGATATAGTCCCACAATCACATTCAAACCACTATCTTTGAGATTGAGAGCGTGGGCATGACCTTGGGAACCATAGCCGATGATAGCAATAGTTTTTCCAGCCAAAAGGTCTAAATTGGCATCTTCGTCATAATACATCCGGGCCATAGAAGCATCTCCTGTCAGCAAGCATTGTCATTAATTGGCAGACTTACGATTTTACCTCAAATCGAGTAACACAGATGAATTATCAATCATTCAATTTATCTCTGGGGACTGGGGGCTGGGGATTAGGGACTGGGGAAGAAAAATTATTAATTATTGCCCAATGACTAATGACTAATGACAAATGACTAAATCTGTTACATAAATCGCAACAATACAAGCTTTGAGTTTTACTTCAGTAATACTGGGGTTAACTTCATCCATCTGGGGGTAGATTATGT
Source organism: Nostoc sp. CALU 1950 (assembly GCF_051172895.1). Classification (NCBI taxonomy): domain Bacteria; kingdom Bacillati; phylum Cyanobacteriota; class Cyanophyceae; order Nostocales; family Nostocaceae; genus Nostoc; species Nostoc sp. CALU 1950. Next base: position 19,162 of record NZ_JBDNJQ010000078.1, read on the forward strand.
ACACTTCGACTAAATTACCGCGCACATCTGCTTTATTTTTAAGTGCGTTATTGGGAGGGGTGATTTTCACCAGTTGCGCTTCTTCTGAACGCTCAACAAGTTCGGCTTTACCTCAGATGGCCGCCGATGGGATGGCAAATCGAGCATCTGCACCTGCTGGTGAAAGCAGTATTTCTCAAAAGGCGGAAGCTTCATCAATAGTTCGTTCTCGTCCCCAACTCATCAAAAAGGCAGCAATCTCTTTGACTGTCAACTCTGTAGATCGAACTGTCGATGCCGTTTCGCAAATTATCAATCAACAGCAAGGGGATTTAATCGGGTTGAAACAACAACAACCCAAAACCGATAACCCACGTTACACAGCAACAATCCAATTGCGAATACCAGAGAATCGGCTAGAACCTACCTTGGAAGAACTAGCTAAATTAGGCACTGTAGAGAGTCGTAATATTACTGCGGAAGATGTAGGCGATCGCTTGGTAGATTTCCAAGCCAGATTAACTAATTTGCAAAAAACTGAAGCTAATTTGCAAAAAATTATGGATCGGGCTGGTTCTGTCAGAGATGTGCTTAGTGTTGCCCAAGAACTGAGTAATGTCCGACAAACAATAGAACAAATTGATGCCCAACTCAAAAGCCTAAAAAATCAAGTTGCTTATTCCACTATTACGCTGAACCTAGAAGCCGCAGTTTCAAGCACTAGTCCTCAACCTGCCTTTGGTTTGCAAGTTCAGGAAACTTGGAACAACTCTACCCACTCTTTGAGTGCATTTTCTGTTGGCTTACTCAAGCTGGGTATTTGGTTAATTGTTTATAGTCCCTACTTGTTAATTTTTGTTGCTCTTATCTATGGCTTTAATCGTTGGCGACGAACTCATTCACCACGTTTGACACAAACACCAGAATCAACTAGCTCTAAGTGAACTTGCATAAATTCTACATCTACCTTTGATAAATTTACACAAGCAAAAAGCGATTCAAATATTCCCAACTCTTATTGTCTGAGCCTCCATCTTGAGAAGTTCTGTCTATCCTGTAGTTTTGATTACCTTAATCCTTCTTTAAATGTAAAAAGCAATACAAAATATATGATGACAAGTTTGATACAAATTTGTTAAGAATAGTTACAATAGTCGGCATCCCGGATAATATTTCTTATGGTAAATTCACTTGACAATAATCCACTCCATCAAGTAGTTATTGTTGGCGGTGGTTTTGGTGGACTTTATGCGGCAAAAACACTTGCTAAGGCGGCAGTAAACGTTACTCTGATTGATAAACGTAACTTTCATCTATTTCAACCTCTCCTATACCAAGTCGCCACAGGTGCGCTATCTCCGGCTGATATTTCTTCACCTTTGCGTTCTGTACTCAGCAAGAGCAAGAATACGACAGTGTTGCTGGGAGAGGTGAATAATATTGATCCAGACGCGCAAAAAGTTATTGTAGGCGACGAAGCAATTTCTTACGATACTTTAATTGTCGCCACAGGTGCGAAGCATTCCTACTTTGGCAAAGATAACTGGGAAGAATTCGCCCCAGGCTTGAAAACTGTAGAAGATGCCATAGAAATGCGTAGCCGGATTTTTTCGGCTTTTGAAGCCGCAGAAAAAGAAACCGATCCAGAAAAACGCCGTGCTTGGTTAACTTTTGTAATTGTGGGTGGTGGCCCAACAGGGGTAGAATTGGCGGGTGCGATCGCAGAATTAGCAAATCAAACCCTTAAAGAAGACTTCCGCAACATCGATACCTCAGAAGCCAAGATTTTGCTATTAGAAGGTTTGGATCGGATTCTGCCACCCTTTGCACCAGAGTTATCACAAGAAGCGGAAGCATCCCTGACGCGCTTGGGTGTGGTTGTGCAGACAAAAACATTGGTAACAAATATTGAAAATGATGTTGTTACCCTCAAACAAGGCGATGAAGTTAAAGAAATTGCCTCAAAAACGGTATTATGGGCAGCAGGTGTGAAAGCTTCTGCAATGGGAAAAGTGTTAGCAGAACACACAGGTGCTGAGTGCGATCGCGCTGGACGGATTATTGTCGAACCCGACTTGAGTATTAAAGGACATCCCAATATTTTTGTAGTTGGCGATTTAGCAAATTTTTCTCATCAAAATGGTAAACCATTACCCGGTGTTGCACCTGTAGCCAAGCAAGAAGGCGAATATGTTGCAACATTAGTTCAACATCGGCTTGCAGGTAAGACTTTACCGCCTTTTGCTTATACTGATCATGGTAGTTTAGCAATGATTGGGCACAATTCTGCTGTGGTAGATTTGGGCTTTATGAAGCTGAAAGGTTTCTTTGCATGGCTATTTTGGCTGGTGATTCACATCTATTTCTTAATTGAATTTGACAACAAATTAGTAGTAATGATTCAGTGGGCATGGAATTACTTTACCCGTAATCGCGGAGCAAGATTAATTACAGGTAAAGAATCAATCACGCAGTTTGGAATTAGCGATCGCAACAATTATTCAGCCGATAATAAACAAACGGTAAATGTCTAATTGGGAATTTGTCATTAGTCATTAGTTATTCTCCCCCTGCTTCCCCTGCCTCCCCATCTCCCTCATCCCCACTCCCCACTCCCCGCCCTCATAAATTAGCAGTAAGCTATTTGAGGGCGTTTTTCATAATCTACATAATGGCAACTATTAACGACAACTACCTAAAACTGAAAGCGGGTTATCTGTTTCCAGAAATTGCTCGGCGGGTGAATGTCTTTGCAGAAGCGAATCCTGATGCTAAAATCATCCGGCTGGGCATTGGCGATGTTACTGAACCTCTGCCAGAGGCTTGCCGCACAGCGATGATTAAAGCTGTGGAAGAAATGGGCGATCGCAATACCTTCAAAGGCTACGGGCCAGAGCAAGGCTACGCTTGGTTGCGGGAGAAAATTGCTACTCACGATTTCCAAGCACGGGGAGCCAATATAGATGCCTCGGAAATCTTTATCTCTGACGGTTCCAAGTGCGACACCGGCAACATTCTGGAAATCTTTGGTCATGACAACATAATTGCCGTAACTGACCCAGTTTATCCCGTGTATGTAGACACTAACGTTATGGTGGGAAATACTGGGGATGCCAACGATAAAGGCGAATTTGAGGGTTTAGTTTATCTGCCGATTACGGCTGATAACAACTTCACCGCCGAGATTCCCTCAAAGAAAGTCGATTTAATTTATCTCTGCTTTCCCAATAACCCCACTGGCGCAACTGCTACTAAGGAATATCTCAAAGCATGGGTAGACTATGCCAAAGCTAATAACTCGATTATTTTCTTTGATGCAGCCTACGAAGCTTATATTACCGATCCGTCGATTCCCCACTCAATTTATGAAATTGAAGGTGCAAGAGAAGTTGCGATCGAATTTCGGTCTTTCTCCAAGAACGCAGGTTTTACAGGAACCCGTTGCGCGTTAACAGTAGTACCGAAAACACTCACAGCAAAAGCCGCCGATGGTTCCGATGTCGAACTGTGGAAACTCTGGAATCGTCGCCAGTCTACCAAATTCAACGGTGTTTCTTACATCATCCAACGGGGAGCCGAAGCGGTTTACTCTGAAGAAGGACAAGCGCAAATTAAGGGATTGGTGAGTTTCTATCTCGAAAACGCCAAAATTATCCGCGAGAAACTCACAGCCGCCGGATTATCAGTTTATGGTGGTGTGAATGCACCTTACGTTTGGGTGAAAACGCCTAATGGTTTATCCAGTTGGGAATTCTTTGATAAGCTGCTGCAAACTGTCAACGTTGTAGGGACACCTGGTTCTGGCTTTGGTGCTGCGGGTGAAGGTTACTTCCGCATTTCGGCGTTTAACAGCCGTGAGAATGTCGAAGAGGCGATGAAGCGAATTGCTGAGAAGTTTACGGTGTAGAGCGATCGCTTTTGTTAAACTCAATTTATTAGTCTAAAGGTTACGGTGGGCTATATTATCCACCGCAACCTGATAGAAAATTATTGAGATTTAGCTTACTGATGTTTTGGTTATGACTGCTGATATCCCCGTTTTCAAAGCTGTTAGCCAGATGCAATTAGCACCTGGTAGCACGGTGACAATTCCTGATGTTAGCTGGCAAGAATTTGAATCTATTTTAGAAGAATTAGGAGAAAAAAGAACTACCCGAATTGCCTACAGCCAGGGTACTTTAGAAATTATGGCTCCTTTACCAGAACATGAAATTCCCAAAGATTTAATTTCTGATATTGTCAAAATATTGCTAAAAGCTAAAGATATCAGATATCAACCTTTTGGTTCCACCACATTTAAGCGCCAAGGTTTAGCAGGAGTTGAACCTGATGCTTGCTTTTATATTCAGAACTATCAACAGATGATTGGTCATCGCCGCTTACAACCTGATGATCCACCGCCAGATTTAGCAATTGAAACTGATGTCACATCAAAAACTACTCTTGATGCTTATGAAGCCATTGGAGTCCCAGAACTATGGGTTTACGATAGCGGAAATCTTTCTATTTATTTGCTGAAAGATGGGAAATACATAAAATCTAACACCAGTCCTAATTTTGCAGATATAGCTATTACTGAGATTATCCCTGCTGCTGTGGAGCGTAGTTGGCAAGTAGGAAGTTTTCAAGCTTTGGAAGAATTGGAAGCAATGATTTAGTAAATGATTAGCTAGGCATTGGATTATTACTTCTCTTTGCCCCATAAAACAATTCAGCTTTAACAGTAGAACAAACAACAATATCTAAATTCGAGTGGTTTTCTAGCCTGCGCCGTAAATTTATATTTCTACCATTGAGATAAATAATATAAGCATTAGTATCTAACAGATAAATCATTCTATCGGTTCTCGTTCTTCATACTCTCTTTGAGGATTAAACAGCCATAAGTCTTGTCAATAAATTCATGCCATTCTAATTGCCTTAATTCTTCCTCTTTTAAAGAAGTCGGTTGTTTTTTTATGGATTTCAGTGTCATCGTGACTTCTAATTCAGTTTCTTTCATTTCTACAGGAATATCTAGATGTAATATTCCGTCTTCACCTACATAAGAACGTATTTTGATACTTCGCATACTCTAGCTCTCTGCCATTTGATTAAATATAACAAATAACCGAGTCTGTTGTGCGATCGCCTTCACGTTGTGCTTGCAAAATTAGAATTTTGGGTATGTTTGGCAGAATGACTTTCTGGCTCTGAATACATAGCAAATAAATCACTAAAAGCCTCTTCGCCATTAATCTCTCCACTACTAACAAATCGTTCTACTTCAACCGAACCATCCTCAAAAAATTCCACTTCCCATCGTTCACCAGCCACCGCCACATTTACCATAATAGTTTCATCCCGATGATGGGCTAATGTGTAACTAATTTTCTTTTGTCCCAATTGATTTAGAAAAGTAACTAGTTTGCCAAATCCATGATTCTTCATCAGTATCCATTAATTACATTAATAAATTATTCCTGAGAATTACTTCCTCTTTCTTCTCTATCATCAGGTAAATCAATTTTCGGTTGCCCATAATTAGCCAAAGTCACCCCTTCTTCTAAATATACAGCAGAGTATTTACTCAACCCAATACGCTGTGCAGAATAAATTCCTGAATGACCGGAAAATAAATAACTGACTACACAGCCAATAGCAATAAATACCCCTGATTCCAAACCAAATAATTCAATTCCCATTAAGATTGATGCTAAAGGTGTATTTGCTGCACCCGCAAATACACCTACAAATCCCATTCCTGCTAACAGTGGTGCGGGTAATGCTAAAAGCAACGATAAAGCATTACCTAAAGTAGCACCAATAAAAAACAAAGGTGTCACTTCTCCTCCTTTAAAACCTGCACCTAAAGTTAAAGCAGTCAAACCCAATTTGGCAGCAAAATCCCAAGCAGGTAGCTGAATATAGAAAGAATCAACGATTGTTGGGATACCAAGCCCAATATACTTGGTTGTTCCACTCAATCCAACAATTGCTGCTATTATCGCACCACCTATTAAAGGACGCATTGGAGGATAGGATATTTTGGTTTTAAAGAAATGACTAATTTTGTGAGTTAGTTTAGCAAAGAATCTCGCTACAATTCCAAAGATTACACCTGCAATAATGGCAGAAATCAGTCCCCAAATTGTGAGCGTCGGTATTAACGGAGCGTGTCGGTATGCGGTATGATGTAAACCCAATAGTAAGGTGACTTGATTCCCTACGATCGCAGCAATCAAAGAAGGAAAAAGAGCATCATAATGAATCTTCCCAATCGCTAAAACTTCCAGACCAAATACAGTTCCAGCTAAGGGAGTACCGAAAACTGAAGCGAATCCTCCACTGATACCTGCTGTTAACAAAATTCGCCGATTAGCCCCTTGAAAATGGAATATTTTAGTTAACTGATCTGCCAAAGAAGCACCCATTTGTAATGCTGTCCCTTCACGACCGGCTGAACCTCCAAAAAAATGGGTGAGGTCTGTTCCTAGTAACACAAGAGGAGCCATGCGGAAGGGAATAACCTTTTTGGGATTATGGATCTCTTCAAGTAAAAGGTTATTTCCAGCTTCTACAGTTTGACCAAATCGATGATAAATCCAACCACTTAAGAAGCCGCCAAGGGGAAGGAAGGCGATAATCCATCGATGTGATTCTCGCCAATCAGTTGCCCATTCCAATGATGCTAAAAGAACAGCAGAAGCCATTCCGGCAAGAATGCCAACTACAACGGAAATAGGCAGCCATTTGATTAGGTGGGGTAAGGCAATAAAAGGTTCAAATTGACGTAGTTGTTTCATATTAATTCGTAATTCGTAATTCGTAATTCGTAATTAAATTGAGTTGGGTTCACGGTTTTCTAGCAAGATTACAGGTATTGGGCTGGCTTCTAAGACTGCTTGTGATACTGAACCAATCAGCACTTGTTCCCAAGGTTGATGTCCGCGTTTTCCCATAACGATCGCAGTGACAGAATACTCTTGAGCAATGCGAATAATTTCTTCTGGTATCGCGCCTGTAACAGTCACAAACTCATAGCTGATATCAGATAACAACTGTTTGCTTTGTTCTTTTATTTGTTGGATATCTTGCTGATTTGAAGTGTTAACTACATGCAAAACGATCGCTTCCCCGTTACTGCGGCGTGCTAAATCTGCGACTTTGGTTAAAACTTCTGTGGCTAAATTCGATGTATCTACGGCTGCCAGCAATACTGTACGAGTAGCAACTGTTACCTTGGTCGGGTCAACTTTGCCTTTTGTGAGCAATTTCGGCGCAAAAGTCATAGTTGCCCAAGCGCCTAACGGTGCTGTGATTAAAATTGATAGAGCTGCGATCGCTAAAATTATCTCACCTCCGGCAATTCCTTGGGAGAGCGGTATTGCTCCAATGGCAGCTTGGACTGTGGCTTTTGCTGAGTTTCCTGGTAGCAGAAATAATCTTTCTCGCCAATTCCAATTACTACCTAAAGTTGAGAGATACCAGCCCAACATTCGACCAATTAGTAAACCAATTGCCAGAATTATAATGCCAGGTAACAGAATCTTTTCTAATACTTGCAGTTGAATAGTTGCCCCTAACAAGACAAACAAAAAAATCTCCGCGACTATCCATAAACTGTCAAATCCGCCGCGTAATCTTCGGGCTAAGGGAGCATCTAATTCAATTAAGAAAAAACCCATAGCCATTGCTGCTAAATAACCAGAAAAGTAAGGGAATACATGAGCGGAAATTACTAGAAATAAAGCTAGGCTGGCAGCAATAACAGTATCTTGAACAGTATTCTGAGTCCAGTTTTGTTTAGTTAATAGTGAAACTAACAAACGGGCTGCTAAATAGCCAAACAAGACTCCCAGCAATATTTGCATGATAATTTGGAACGGCAGCAGTTGGAGAGCAGTCAAAGTGAATCCCCCAGGTAGGGTAATCTGCTCAACACCTCCGTCACCTAAGAAACTTAGCAGTAGGCTGAAGACTAGTAATAGCAGTACATCAGATAAAGCACTACCAGTTAAAATTGCATCGGGAATTCCTTTTGTGACACCCCAACCTAAACTTTTCAACCTCAGCATTCCTGGGACGATTACAGCGGGAGATTCAGCGCCAATCACACAACCCAAGAGTAATCCAGTGGGAAAGTCAAATTTAAAAATTATCATAGCGGTAATTGCGATCGCGATCGCTTCTGTTGCTGCTGGTAAAAATCCCAAGCGCAGCGCCACTGTTCCCTGTTGAGCCAGTTTTTCTCTATCTAAACCCAGTCCGGCTTTCATTAAAATAATCATTACCGCCAAAGTTCTTAACTCATCAGCAGCACCCAGTACATCTTCACTAATGACATTCCGAACTTGGGGGCCAAGAATAATCCCCACTAAAATCATGCCAATTAAAGGCGGAGCTACTAAACGACGGGCAAGTTGACCGGCAAAAAAGCCCATCATTAAAATCCACAATACACTGGCTAGCATTCCATGACTCCTTGAGGCGCAATTTGTAGATTTACACTTTCTACAGGGGAGTCAGGTAATGCATTTAGCCAAGCCCTACTCTCCCGCAGTTAGCGAAGAAAGTAGGAACCATCAGCCTTCCATATCAGAATTTATCCGTTTGGAAAGGCGGTTTTGGCGAGTTCCATCACCATTAATAGTTTTTCATTAAATTGATAATACCATTTTTGCTGTGAGTCAATATCTTTGGTATTCTACGATATAGATAAATAATGTGTATCATTGGCGGTATTATTATGCTGCCATCATCAGAAAGTAATTACCAGCCTGTTGAAGATTCTCAGACAAAAATAGATCAGTTTTTAGTTTGTGGGCTAGGAAGTTTGGGTCAGCATTGCGTTGCAGTACTAAAAGAGTATGGTGCTGTTGTTAATGCTATTGATCAAGAACAACCCCAACATTTGGAAATACCAAATTTATTAAGTTTATTAGAAAACTTATTCATCGGAGATTGTCGTCAGAGCAGTGTTTTAGAACAGGCAAACATTTCTCGGTGTCGAACTGTACTTTTAGTTACTAGCAATGAACGAGTAAATATAGAAGCTGCCTTTGCCGCAAGGCTTTTAAATCCTCAAGTTCGCCTGGTTGTACGTTCTGATAAACAAAATCTCAATGAACTGTTAAGTCAGACCCTTGGTAATTTTATTGCCTTTGAGCCAAATCAAATTTCCGCTTCTGGCTTTGCTCTTGCAGCCCTTGGAGATGACAATCTTGGATATTTCCAACTGGAAGAACGCCAATTTCGGGTAGTAAAGCGTCAGATAAAAATAAATGATAACTGGGCTAATAAATGGCATATACATGAATTAAATACCTTATATCGTCGGGTATTAAATTACGCTAATGATTCATCTCCTTTGCCTAAAGAATTTCATCAGTGGGAACCAGAAGCGACATTAAACCCAGGTGATACGATTATTTATATCGAAGTTACAGAGCAGCTTAAAAGTTTAAAACAAATTGCTACTGTGCGTAAACATAACTGGCAGCAGTTATGGCAAGAGATTTTATTAGGTAGAACCTGGAAAAATTTAAAAAATAAAATAGCATATTTCTCGCGGACATTCTCTCGTTATCAGAGTTTGCGGGTGGCAATTATCTGTGGCATTATAGTACTTTTTCTTTGGTGTTTTGGAACAATTATTTATATCTTAAATTATCCTGAAAGTAACATAATAGAAGCATTTTATGCTATTGCTGTCTTGCTTTTGGGAGGATATGGAGATGTCTTTGGCGGTGTGAATTTTAAAACGCCACCAGAACAGGCTGAAAATATGCCAGGATGGTTACGATTGTTTAGCCTCGCACTAACTGTAACTGGTATAGGTTTTGTTGGGGTTTTATATGCGTTGCTAACTGATGCTCTGTTAAGTTCAAGGTTCCAGTTTTTTAATAATTACCAGCCATCAATCCCCCAAAAAGACCATGTTGTACTTATTGGATTAAATAGAGTTGGTCAACGAGTCGCGGCTTTGTTACAAGAATTCAAGCAACCTTTGGTGGGTATTAGTAGTACAGCACTTAACGCCGATTTTCTCAACAAAATTCCACTGATTATTGATAATATTGCCGATGCTTTAGACAAGGTAAATCTTGCTAATAGTAAAAGTGTCGTTGTCGTTACGGACGATGACATGGAAAATTTGGAAATAGCTTTGATGGCATACGCTAAAAGTCCTAAAACTCGTGTGGTCATTCGGACTTATGACCGATACTTTCGTGATAATGTTGCACGATTGTTTCCTTATGCTCAAGTGATTTGTACCTCTGCTATTTCAGCAGAAGTATTTGCTGCTGCGGCTTTTGGAGAAAATATTCTCAGCTTATTTAACTTCGATACTCAAACTATTTTGGTAGTAGAGTACATGATTGAAGCTGGAGATACACTGAATGGATTACTATTGGCTGAGGTTGCCTATGGTTATGGAGTTGTACCAATTTTATATCAAAGTCTCAGGCGATCGCCTGTTAAGTTGATGCCTGCCGATCATACACAACTTTCTATTGGCGATCGCCTGATTGTTCTGGCAAATAGTCATAGCCTCCAGCGGATTGAACGAGGTGAAATGTTTCCTCGAAATTGGCAAGTACAGATTGAGAAAGTTTTAGCTCAAGATGCTATTTTTGATGGTGCAAATGAAATAAGTATAATATCAGGATGTAACATTGGCACTGCTAGAGAGTTGATGCATAATTTGCCTGGACTGCTACCAACGGCATTATATAAACAACAAGCTCTTTTACTAGTAAGAAGACTTAGTAAATTACGAGTTACAGCCCGGTTGAAACCATTTGTTCAAGATATAGATTGAACTGGGGATTGGGGATTGGGGATTGGGGACTAGGGACTGAGTAGTGTCTGAAGGGTTATAAAAGTTTGTAGTAAGGACTTTAGTCCTGGATTTTTAAGCACTGAAGTGCTTACTACAAACTCATCATATTTAATGCGATAGACCACTAGGGACTGGGTACTGAACTGTATTGCCTTATATTTGTAAATATTTCTTTCTATTAATCAATAGTAATAACACAGCAGCGATCGCAAACAAGCTTCCAGTTATAAATGTCGCCTCTGCTCCCAGTGCTTGCCACAACCCACCAGCTAACAAACTTGCAGGTAAAAGGGCTAATCCCACAGCCAAATTCAGGAATCCAAAAGCAGTGCCGCGCAGATTTGCAGGGATACTATTTGCCACTAGCGCCAATAGCAATCCTTTACTCATACCCAAATGCAAACCATAAAGGGCAAACAATCCCCAGACTTGCCAAGGTGTCTGCACAAAAGCAAAACCCAGATACACTACAGCGTATAGGAGAAATCCGCCTACCAGTAGCCCAAATTTACCCACGCGATCGGAAAGTATTCCTATTGGGTAGGCACTGAATGAGTAGGTGATGTTCATCATCATTAATGTCAATGGGATAAGTGAGGCAGAAATACCTGTTTGTTCAGCTCGCAGCAACAAAAAAGCATTACTGGAGTTTCCTAAATTGAATAGCAGCGCCACTGCTACAAGTACCCAGTATCCTTTACCCAAACTGCGTAAAGCTTCCCATTGCAGAGGGTTGCTTCGGTTCTCTTGAATTTCACTTGTTTTTGGTTCGCGCACTCCCACTGCTAATAAAGCCACTGCGAAGAATCCAGGGATGAGTGCTAGCCAAAAAATCAGGCGGAAGTTGTTTTGGGAAGCAGCCATCAGGGCAAATGCTGCCAAAGGCCCCAAAAATGCTCCGATAGTATCGAGAGATTGACGCAATCCATAAGCTGCACCGCGTACCTCTGGATTAGTGGAATCGGCAACCAAAGCATCGCGGGGTGCTACCCGGATACCTTTGCCAATGCGATCGCTAAATCGAGCTATTAATACTCCAGTTGGGCTGGTAGCTACAGCGAATAGAGGTTTCATAAGGGCTGATAATCCGTAGCCAAACACTGCTAATCCCTTACGATGTCCTAAGTAATCACTCAATACTCCCGAAAAGATTTTTAAGATTGAAGCTGTTGCTTCTGCAATACCTTCAATGATGCCGACAGTCAAAAGATTCGCCCCTAAAACTGACACGAGAAACAAGGGCAACAGAGAATTAATCATCTCGGAACTAATATCTGTCAGCAAGCTGACAAACCCCAAAACCCAAACAGTCCGGGGAATTTTCTGGACAAATTTATTTTGTAGCTGCATATTGCCTATTTCTGCTATGTCTACAGTCAATTCATTTGCTGTAAAGATTTTTGAAAATATTATTACTATATAGGAATCCGCTTTGATTTCTGAACGAATTTGCATGGTGCGCGTAGCACAAGCGCGTACTGAATTTTTTCAGAAATTAAATATGAGTTTTATATCAGTAGGACTTACGCAAAATACGTCGTAAGTCCTAATCAGTATCTACAGCAGTTGCTGTGTTTGCTACCACAGTGAGAATACTTTGCTTTCTTATACCAATTTTTTATGAAGCTGCATAGAATTCGATCCCCCCTAGCCCCCCTTAATAAAGGGGGAACCGGAAAAACATCTATCAAAGTCCCCCTTTTTAAGGGGGATTTAGGGGGATCAAGATATGTGCAACTTCACATTAAATTGGTATTAGTTGCCAAAATCTGCGATCGCAAGCAATTTGTTTGATGCACAAAAATACTCACAAGATATTGAAGCTTTGAAAGCATGTAAACTAGATTTATAACTTGTATAAGTAACTGGACCTAAATTAATAACGATTAATTTGTAATTTCTACCTATGCAAAAAATATTCCTGTAGATAGATACATTTTTTATATCTATAAATAAGTAATTTTATTACTAGTAGATAAGTATCAAAAACAACTAAATTAGTATTTCTAAAAGTTAAGTGAGAAAACCGTACTTCTCTGATAAGTTTTCTGTACCATATATCTAAGTTTAGCTGGATACAATCGAAGTGTAGCTGAAGTAATGCTGTTTTTTCAAAAAGTTACACAGCATTAGCAGGAGAGCGAAAACATGACAAATCAATTGAAAACGGTTGCTTTGCTAGCTGCGCTAAGTGGTCTTTTAATCGCAATTAGTTACTGGGTAATTGGCGGTTCTAGTGGCTTGATTATCGGGATTGGTTTGGCAGCAGTAACAAACCTGTTTTCCTGGTATCAATCAGATAAGATTGCGTTAGCAGTATATCGGGCCCAGCCTGTGAGCGAAATGGAAGCACCAGGACTTTATCAGATGGTGCAAAAATTGAGCGATCGCGCTAATATTCCCATGCCTAGAGTTTACATCGTCCCTAGTCAAGGTGCTAACGCTTTCGCTACAGGGCGCGATCCCGAACACGCTGCTGTAGCTGTCACCGAAGGTATTTTAAATATATTGCCAGAGGATGAACTCGAAGGCGTTATAGCCCACGAACTCACCCATATTATTAATCGTGATACCCTCACACAAGCTGTTGCTGCTACTGTTGCTGGTGCTATCTCATTCCTAGCTCAAATGCTTAGTTACAGTTTATGGTTTGGCGGTGGTTCACGAGATAACAATAGAGGTGGAAATCTTTTTGGTGTTTTATTAACAGTCATACTTGCGCCAGTAGCTGCGACAATCATTCAGTTAGCAATTTCGCGCACACGAGAATTTTCCGCTGATGCAGGTTCTGCTAAATTAACTGGTAATCCTCGCGCTTTAGCTAGGGCATTGCAACGGTTAGAAGCCTCAGCAAAGCAGATACCTTTAAATGCTAATCCAGCTTATGAACCGTTGTTAATTATCAATTCCATCTCTAGACAGTTTTTGGGTAACTTATTCTCCAGTCACCCTGCGACAGAAGTACGAGTTGCAGCATTGCTGAAATTAGAGGAACAACTGCCAACAAAAGCTTATTAATTTGTCATTTTTCATTTGTCATTTGTGAAATTTGCAATGACTTGTTACTACTATTACAGGGTGCAGTTTTCATTAACGGACACACTTTGCAATTAAGGATGTTTGAAGTATGAATTCCAACAACATCGAATCCATTGAAACGACAGTAATTGAATCTACCGAATCTATCGTAATTGTAGAAATCAGTTCTGAAACCGACGAATTAGTGGAAACAGAAATGGCTGCTGAAACTGATGAGGTGAAGCGCGAAACCAAAGCGCTGATTGAAGCGCTAAAAAGACGCGCTCAAGCTGAGGCTGATTCAGCAGGTACTCTCACTCGTGAAACATATTTGAAAGTTGTGCGCCAAACACGGGCATTAATTGAAGGAAGGAAATTGATGGAACGCGATCGCTTAGAAAACTCTTGGGCGATAATTCAGGATGAAGCTGAGAGAAACTGGCACTTATTGATGAAAGATGTAGTAGACTTCAGCTTTCGCCTGCAAAAGGCGGCCATTGCTGCTTGGGATACCTTCAATCACCCTTACTCTCGTTAAAGAGGGGGCGAAGGGTGCGATCGCACAGAGTCCACTGAAAGCGGTAGGCGCGTATATCTATGCGCCCCTACTGCGCTTAGAATTGCAAGCGGATCACCTAAACTCAAAAAATTTGAAATCAAGCTTTAAGAGCATAACTGTGTGCCCTCATCTTTGAATATTTAAGCAAGTATTAGTAATACTAATTTTATCAATAAGATAATTATTTTTTACTTATCAAAGTACAACATTGGTCATCAACATTGTAATGTTTGTCCTTGACATTACAACGTTGATGACCAACATTGCAATGTTTGTCCTTAATGTTACAACATTGTTAATTAACATTACGATGTTTATTCTTAAGGTTACAACGTTGGTCATCAACATTACAGTGTTTCTTCTTAATGTTGTAATGTTAGTCATCAATGTTACAACATTGGTTATCAATACTCAAGCTTTTGTAAATCATGCTGAAGTTTTTGTCGCCACACTCAGCACTAACTTTACTGATGAATCTGCGGCAATTTTAAGGAGACATCACCAACAACATCATTGTCCCCTCTAACAAATCACCTTCGCTGCGATGATATAGATATCTGCGCCGCAATACATCCAAAGAGGTTTTTTCAGCTTCAGTAATTTTAGGCAATCCCTCATACCAATTCAAAATTCGCAATGGGCTAACGCCCCGCTCCGCTAACGCAATGACGCTCTCTACGAGACGCTAAAAGCGTAGCTTGCTTCTTTGTAAGAGTACGCGGACTCGCTAACGCAATTAAAAAACTTAGATGCAGCAAAGCTTTTAGGGATTACATCTGTATCAGATTTTTCGTGAAATGGTATCAGACCACTCTGGAAAAAACTACTCTTTTTCAATTCGGACTAAACCGAATCGAGTATGGACATTCATTAAGCTGATAATTGCTGCTATCTGTGTGATAGTTTCTCACCTCCCTGTGTATGCAAAACCCAGCTTTCCGGTGTTATGGCTTCCTTTATATATATAGTGTGAAATTATTTGATTTTTTATTTCACCAGAACTACTACAATTACTATTGATGCTAGATAATGGGAAGGCTTTGACATTTTCTTCTCAATCTAGCCCAGGAAACAATAATTAACACTTATGCGAACTCATTATTGCGGCGAACTCCGAAAAGAACATATTGGAGAAACAGTTACCTTTTACGGATGGGTAGACCGTCGCCGCGATCACGGTGGTGTGATATTTTTAGATTTACGCGATCGCTCTGGAATCGTCCAAATCGTCAGTGATCCGCAACGCACCCCAGATTCTTACGAACATGCAAACGCCCTGCGAAATGAATATGTTGTTGAAATCACTGGTAGGGTAACACAACGTCCCGAAGAATCGCTGAATAACCGTATCCCAACAGGCGAGGTGGAAATCTACGCCGATAAAATTAAACTTCTCAATGCTGTTCGCAAACAGTTACCTTTCCAAGTTTCCTTAGCTGACACTGAGACAGTGCGCGAAGACTTGCGGCTGAAATATCGTTATTTGGATTTGCGACGCGAACGGATGGCGCAAAATTTGCAACTGCGTCATCAAATTGTCAAAGCCATGCGTCGTTATCTAGAAGATTTAGAAGGTTTTATTGAAGTCGAAACTCCAATACTTACCCGTTCTACCCCAGAAGGGGCGCGAGATTATGTTCTACCCAGTCGCGTCAATCCTGGCGAGTGGTATGCTTTACCGCAATCACCCCAGCTATTTAAACAATTGCTGATGGTATCCGGCTTAGACAGATATTATCAAATTGCCCGTTGTTTTCGTGACGAAGATTTACGCGCCGACAGACAACCGGAATTCACCCAGTTGGACATGGAAATGAGCTTCATGTCCCAAGAAGAAATTATCGAACTAAATGAGAACTTAGTTTGCCATATCTTCAAAACAGTTAAAGGCATTGAGTTACAGCGTCCTTTCCCCCGTCTCACTTATGCTGAGGGAATGGAACGCTACGGAAGTGATAAACCAGATACCCGCTATGGTTTGGAATTAGCTGATGTCTCAGATATTGTGAAAGAGTCAGGTTTCAAAGTCTTTCGAGACACTGTGACTAATGGTGGTATCGTCAAAATCTTACCCATTCCCAACGGTAACGATGTAATTTCTAATGTCCGAATTAAACCAGGCGGCGATTTATTCAAAGAAGCTAGTGAAGCCGGTGCTAGAGGTTTAGCTTATATCCGTGTTAGGGATGATGGCGAAATTGACACCATTGGCGCTATTAAAGACAACCTAAGCGAAGAACAAAAACAAGAAATTTTACGCCGTACAGGTGCAAAAGCTGGACATTTGCTGTTGTTTGGCGCTGGTGATGCTGCTACAGTTAATAAAACTTTAGATAGATTACGGCAAGCGATCGCTAAAGAATTTGGTTTAATTGATCCAGAAAAAATTAACTTACTCTGGATTACAGATTTCCCGATGTTCGAGTGGAATGCTGACGAAAAGCGTCTGGAAGCATTGCACCACCCATTTACAGCACCACATCCTGATGATTTGAGCGACTTAAAGACTGCACGCGCCCAAGCTTACGACTTGGTACTCAATGGCGTAGAAGTTGGCGGCGGAAGTCTGCGGATTTATCAGCGAGAAATTCAACAGCAAGTATTTGAAGCAATTGGATTATCTCCTGAAGAAGCACAAAGTAAATTTGGCTTTCTCTTAGAAGCATTTGAATATGGTACACCGCCGCATGGTGGCATTGCCTACGGTTTAGATCGTTTGGTAATGTTGCTAGCTGGAGAAGAATCTATTCGAGATGTCATTGCTTTTCCGAAGACACAACAAGCACGTTGTTTGTTAACAGATGCACCTTCGAGTGTAGATGCTAAACAGTTGAAAGAATTGCACGTTGCTTCAACTTATAAACCAAAGTCTTAGTGAACTAGTGGGGTTATAAAAGTTTGTAGTAAGGACTTTAGTCCTGGATTTTTAAGCACTTAAGT
>NZ_JBDNJQ010000079.1:0-36359 GCF_051172895.1 Nostoc sp. CALU 1950
GAGAGGACTGCCAAAAAACGATTATCCAGTATTGAACAGTCGTCTGTTCTTTGAGTGCTGGCTCTCTTATGCTATGGATAACAGTTTAACAAGTATGCGAGATTTGTTTAAGAGATTAAACAACACAGGATTTGAAGTAGATATTTCTACTTTTTCTAAAGCAAACTTACATCGAAGCCAAAAACCTTTTCAAGAAATTTACCAAAAATTGAATGAATTAGTACAGAATAAAGTTCAAAAAAAGTTGCATGATAAATATGCAATTTGTCCAATAGATTCAACAATTATTACTCTCACAAGTAAATTGTTATGGGTATTAGGACACCATCAAGTAAAACTTTTCAGTTCTCTAAATCTAGCTACTGGAAGTCCATCAGATAACTTCATAAATTTTGGACATGATCATGACTATAAATTTGGTTCTAAAATGATGTCTAGTTTACCAATAAATGCTGTTGGGGTGATGGATAGGGGTTTTGCTGGATTAAAATTTATCCAAGAATTAGTACAAGAAAACAAATATTTTGTTTTACGGATAAAAAACAATTGGAAACTAGAATTTGATGGCTCAAATGGGTTGGTTAAAGTTGGTGCATCTGGTGATACTCAAGCCTATAGAGTAATTAACTTTTGTGATTTAGAAGCGAAAACCGAGTTTCGCTTAGTTACTAATTTACCTTCTGATGGAGAGGCTGCCGTTAGTGATGATGAAATTAGGGATATTTATCGATTACGTTGGGGAGTTGAATTGTTATGGAAGTTTTTAAAGATGCACTTAAAACTTGACAAATTAATTACTAAGAACGTCAATGGTATCACTATACAAATTTACGTTAGTTTAATAGCTTATCTACTTTTGCAGATATTATCTATCCCACAACAATGGGGACATACGCTATTAGATAAATTTCGCTATTTACAATCTTGTATGTGTCAGAAAATCAGTTATGTTCATTGGTTTGAAGAGATGATGTCATGTTGACTATTTTAGGCTTTTTAGAGTTAGTGTAACTAGATATGTAAAGTTTTGTATTAGGATTCAACATTTCTGGTTAACGATAGTAAGAAAAATAGGTTATTGCAGTTATAAATATATAGATTAATGTGTATATGATATATGTGATATTCGTCTTAATCAACTATATTTGATTTGGCTTAGTGTACTTGCGGCTCAATACTATTAATTGTTTTAACTTTTGTTTTCCATAAGTTAACTAACCTTAAGTAATGTTACTTTAGCTAATAACGTAATTCTCTAGTTTTAGCTAATGTATTACTAATTAAACCTCTAGTTTCTCTAGATGCCTTTAGTATTTTTCTTACTTTATCGTGTTATTTAATGTATTGTTATATGATTTAACTCGTTTTTTCTTACTGCTTTTATGCGTAATACATATCAAAACGATAAAACTGGGGAATGGTTGTTTCTTACGTTTCCATTGTTGAATGATTAGCTTTGATAGAATTTAAGCTTTAATACCTAGCTCTACAATTCCCTGTAACAAGCGATATAAGACTTAAGCTTGCCATTCTACCTGAGACTGAAAATAGAGGGGTTATAGGCGAATATGGCGTGAGTGTTTATGTACTAGATAGCTTGATACAGTTGTCAGATAGCTACTCAGATAGTTATTGTTCTATACTTAACCTGCTAGTTGCTACCATAGTAAACTATGTCAGATAATGTTTGGAAAGAACGAGAAACTACTATAGCTATTGCTAACGATAAAACTGGGGAATGGTTGTTTCTTACGTTTCCATCATGGGAGGAAGCTAGACAAGCCGTTAATGCAGCTAGGAATGAAGGTAAAGCAGCAGTTTTCTATGACGGTGCTACCTTACCCGAACCTCCAGAATTACCTATGCCTCCAGAACCACCATAATATTGACTATGGTTTGACTATGAATGTGAATGACTATGAATGAATATCCTTAATTACCAAGTATTTCAGCAATCAAAACAGAGGACTGAAAATCCTCGTGTCACCGGTTCAAGTCCGGTTCCTGGCATACATCACAGAGAAAAACGTCTCTGACATAACGCATAAACTGACGTAAAGCTAAAGCCTAAAACTCTGAAAGCTAAGAAGTGGGAGAGTTTCTAAGTAGTTGAAATCTTGTTAACCTTTATGCTTAAAATTGCACAAGAGGTTTATTTGGCATCTACTGACAGCTAAAGTTAACCCTTTGCAGGACTCCCCCAAGCAATGCTGACTGAAATTTTGCCTTTCCGCTTTGAGTTAGACACGATCGCGATCGCAGGAGCGAGTTTGTGGTCATTGGCGCTATATCTAGGTTTTTCCCCAGTTAATCAATGGGTAATCGAGCAACTTAACCGCTGGTTCAACTTTGCCGAGCGATCGCTTTATACTAGCCAATCAGAATTTGAAAAGACTCGTAAAGCCAGAGAATCTCAAAATGCTTTCTACGCTTCTCTGTTCAGTATCGTGCCTTTTTTAGTAGTTGGTGCTTTATGTAACTGGGGTCTGGAAATTAGTTTAGGTGAGAGTTGGGGAATTAGTACAGGTATATTAGCTTGTATGGGCGCTGGCATTTATGAACTTGGGCGCAGGGATGGAGAATCTTCGGATTAAAAATAAAATTATGAAAAAACTTTTAATGAGCTTGGCATTCGTGTCAGCAAGTATTTGTACAGTACTATCTATCTCTGCTTTGTCAAATGCTTTGTCAGATCGTTGCTCACTTCAGAATCAACTCAGCATCCTTCCGCCCGAAATCTTCAACAAAATCTTTCCTGAAGAAGTTAATCGGTTGAGTATATTTCAAAAACGTCCGCTAACTTCAGCTTCGGAAAAGGAAATTAAGCAAGCTGCTGTAAACTACACTCTTGCCCACTCTTGCCAATTTAAGATACTCAGCGGCATACCTGAAGCAATATTTGCCCGTCCAATCAAAGCTGCTGAAATTCCTTCTACTGGTTTTGGTGAGTTTGATTTTATGGGTAAAGAACCGCCATTGATGTTAGTAGTAGTCAAAGGTAACTTTGACATTAGCGGCTTTCAATCTTCAAATCCTCGTCGTTCAACAAAGTATACTGCTTATATTTTTGACCTCCAGGCTGGTACACCAATTTTTTCCGCAACTGGATTGGCAGGAGAATACTTCCGCAATGCCCTTAATCACTCAACGGTGCCAGATGATTTAGAATCTGTTGGTCTTTAATTGTTACCAAATTTCCTCACCAACAATCTGTGCTATCTTCTGGGCTGCACCGCTTTCACCGCGAATATTACGGAGTTTAGCGCGGATATTATCCAATTTTTCTGGATGGGCTAATAAATCTAAAACCATTTCCCCAATTTCTTGCGGTTGAACTTTACCCATAAGTTCTGGAACTATTTCTTCCTGTGCCCAGATATTTGGCCATGCTAATAAACCTTTGCGTCTCACAAATCTTAGGAATAGCCAATTAATTACGTTGGCAAAAGGCGTACCTACACCTGGCAGATTTGCCAACAACCCAGGTAAACCATCCCAAGAACGCATTGCATCAAGTTGCTGCGTTGGCAGCAAAACAATCATTGGTATTGCTAAAGCACCGAGTTCGGCAGTGTTTGCGCCCACCGTAGTTAAGCAGATGCAGCACTGCGACAATAAGTGATATGCAGGGTTTTCTTGCCACAGTTCCACAGTTAAGCCTGTTGTTGTTTTAAGCAATGCCTTGCCTCTACCGTCCTCTGGGACAATTAAGGAAGCACCGCCAAAGCCAAAGATTTCAGCAATAGAGTTCTTTTTGAGATCGGCAAAACTAGCTAAAGTTTGTAAATCCAGAGTTGGGGCTACAGGAATTACAAATCTGGTTTGCGGTCTTTTTGCATGAATGTATTCGGCAATGCTTAGAGTTAATGGCACTCCTTGGGATAATTTTGCTGCTTTTGATCCAGGGAGTAAACCAATCAATTCAGTTTTCGGTGATGCAGTGATAGGCAGAGAGGAATTTGAATCTAGACTTTCCCCTGCTTCTAGCATCAAATCTCCGACGACAGTGAATTTGTGAGCATATTTTGCTGGGACTTTGGCTGCAACTTTGGGTTTCATCACACCAAAGCGATCAATCCAGTTATGCCACCTGGCTTCCCATTCGGCGTAAACCACTGTGCGATATCCGAGTTTTTTACCTATGACTACGGGAAAAATTTGATCGCCACCGAGGAAAACAACTACACCGCGACTTCTCCAGTCCCAATTTTCAAATGTTTTGCCCCAAAGCAAAAATTGCCAAAAATGCTCTGCTTCTTGTACTCTATCTACTTCTGGGTAAGAAAGAGCGATCGCTGCTTCTTTTCCACTGGCATTTGAGCAAGGTGACAATACCACAGAAATCCTCACTACAGAAGGATCATCCCCTAGTTCTTGCCGCAATGCCTTTACTACTGGACGCACCCAGGTTGTTACCTCACCTGGGCCATTTGATAGGATGAGAATATCTACTTCAGTCATTAGTTAATGGTCAGGAGTTAGGGGCCATTATTTACATAAGTTGAATTTATTTCGCTGGCTTAATTAGGTACATTACTCCAAAATCCACGCAGCCTGAAAAAAGTCATGCTCACAAAACATAGCATAACGATAGGTTGAATGCACAACAGGATTGGTAGTGGCATAATTGTCAACTAAATTTTCTAATTGTTGTGTTAGTGGTTGAAAGTCTGCGCTGCTGTAAGTACTAATCCAGTCTGCATATTGATGATTAGGAATGCCATTACAAGCTAACTTTTCTCCCAAAAAGGCATACAAACGCATACAGGGAGACATCGCCGCAGCAGTTAAGCCCACATCTCCACCCCAAGCAGTTACTAATAAAAAGTCAGTATAGCGGCGGGTAGCAGATTGTGGTTCTACAGAATGCAAATTGACTCCCCACTGGGAAGCATAGCCACTATGCAACCGCAGTTCTTCTAAAACACCGCTAGCTAAGTTATGAAATGTAGTGAAGCCTAACCAGTCTGGTGCTTTAGCTGCGGCAATACTGTACGCACGGGCAAAAGCTTCTAAAAAAAAAGCATCTTGCCCTACGTAGTAAGCAAATTTCACTTGCTCAAGAGTACCATCGCCAATGCCTTGAACGAAAGGATGCTCTAGGCAAGCTTGGGCTAAGTCTTGATTTGCTGCCCATAATTCCTTAGATAAAGTCATTTGTTATTTGTCATTTGTCATCTGTATATTATCCCTCTGTTCTTTTAACACTTAAAAAGGGAAGAACTGGAGCAAGACTGAGCCAAGACTTCCCAAAAAGTCAACAAAACTGGGTTTACCAGCGCTTACCTTTTCATTGACGGGTGTTTGTAGTTCTTTAATAAAAGCTTGGGCTGTTAGCGTTCCAGGATTGTTGTTTTGGGATGTAAACAATTTTTCAGCAACTTGGGCGTCTTGGAATGCACCTTGTCTATCTAGTATTTGGTAACGGGCGACACCACGAGCTAAATAAGCACCCGCATATTCTGGTTTAATAGCGATCGCTTGATTAAAATAACTAATTGCTTGCTGTTGGTTGCCTTTTTGTGCTTCTGCTACACCCCAAGCATAAAATTCTTCTGGTGAAGCAATTTGTGATGGTATACCAACTGCACCCTGGAAGTTAGCACCATTTAGGTAAGCACCAGTCAGTTCTACATTTGCTAGATAGGTATTTCTCAAATCAGCACCCGTCAAATTTGCCCCACTGAATTTAGCTTCGCTCAAGTTAACACCAAATAAACTAGCACCACTCAAGTTTGCACCCCGCAAATCTGCGCCGCTCAAGTTTGCACGACTGAGGTTAGCACCTGTGAGATTAGCACCACTCAAATTCGCTCCAGATAAATCAGCCATCACTAAACCTGCACTCGTCAAATCACAGTTTTGACATTGTTTAGTTGCCAATAACTGTCTAACATGTTCAGAATTTGCTGCTTGTACGCTGGTTGTCAAACTAATCGTGGTTAAAAATGCGGCTACACCTAGAATGTGGTTTTTCATATTTATGTAATATTTCTTACTCAATACCAACACTAACTGAGATGGATTTATACCTCAGCATTATGATATGAGCAATCTTAACAATTTGACCTCTGTAGTTACCTATATTACTTATAAATTTGGGTATAGCGGTTATCAGTTGGGTTTGATACCAGTGTTTAACAAGCGATATCTTCTGTTGCGTTTGCAACGCGATCGCATTTCTCTATTTTATAAACAAGCGATCAATGTCAAGCAAAATGATGTGCCTCCACAATAGTCATTTGCCTTTGTATGCCCCGATTTTAAATAAATATGAGACTATAGAAACATTAAAGCAGTCAAAAAAACGTGAGTCAGCAAGACAAACTCTTAGACAAAATTCTCTCTGGGACTTCTGATACAGATATCCCTTTTGCCCAACTGTGGCAACTTTTATATACACTAGGCTTTGATGAACGGATTCGTGGCGATCATCGTATTTTTATCAAAGCCGATGTTGAGGAAATATTGAACCTGCAACATAAAAGAGGTAAAGCCAAAAGCTATCAAATTAAACAAGTTCGGGCAGTAATTCTCAAGTATAAACTAGGAAGTAAAAATGATGTTTCGCTATGAAATCATTCTCTACTGGAGTGAATTAGATCAAGCCTTTATTGCTGAAGTACCAGAATTATCAGGCTGTGCTGCTGACGGCGATACTTACCAAGAAGCCCTGCATAATATAGAATTAGTTATGCAGGAATGGATAGAAACGGCTAAGGATTTAGGGCGTCCAGTTCCTCAACCTAGACCACGTTTGATGTACATTTAATTGATACAAAATCCTACTGCCATAATAATACCCATAGCAGTCCTAAATTATACGTAAAAAGTTAGATACCCAACTTATTTGATAAGTTGGGTATCTGAACAACGCAAAATATAATTGAAAAGGTTAGTTACTGGCAACCTTAGAGGATGTTTTAAAAGTCTTCTAGTCGGTAGCAAAACGTTTTAGATCCCCCTAAATCCCCCTTAAAAAGGGGGACTTTTAGAGACTTCCCCCCTTTTTAAGGGGGGTTGGGGGGATCTAAAAATGCCTAAAATTACAGCCGACCACTTTTAAAACAACCTCTTACAAATTACCATAATATGTGATTTGTATTTGTTAGTACTATATTGAATAAGTTGTAATCCAGAACGTTCTAGTTCTTGTAAAAGTGCAGGCATTTCATGCTTATGATGTCGCCAAATAGTAATTTCTTCACCTTCTGAGATTTCAATCTTTTTATCTATCCCCATCTGATTAAAATTTATCGTGTAATTATGATGTAGTTTTATATTAGCGATTATACTATCTGTTTTTAAATCATACTTCCTCACTAATTCACAATCTTCAGATTTAATCCCAATCTTGTTTTTAACCCATCCATATATTTCTTCTACATGATACTTGCAGCCACCTCTCACGTTTCCATCCCATCTAGAGTTAGAGCCAATTTCATTAGTGAATACCAAAAAATCGTTTTTCCCCATGCTATCTCTAAAGTTTTTGAATACCTCGTCTCTATTTTGATGATTACCAATAGTAACCCCTAAGTGAAAAAATATTTTTGCTGTGTCATCAATTTCAAGGCTAGCTTTATTCTGAAATAAAGTTTTGGGTACGCAACTATTTTCGATGTCAATTGTGGAACTGATAAACTCGACGAGAGGAAACCATTTTTTAAAATTTTTTCTAGATAAATTAAGCAATTCATCGCTAATATCCAATGCAATATATTTATTGATTTTTGCCAATTTATTAAGTCTTTGAATAAATTTTTTAACGGGGTATGAATTTCCTGCACCTACGTCTACAATATTTACTTTCTTCCCATTTTGAATATTGTCATTCAAGTATTTAAAGTTATTCTTTAAAAGTTCAATTTCTACGTTTGATGTTCGATACCATGTAGGAATAAGATATTTGAGATAAAACTCATTCCAGATTTGGGCGCCTCTACCTTTATAAGAATACTTTAGAGGTATTTCTCGCCTAATTTCTAATGCATCAATTATCCCTAAAACTTCTTCTTCAGAAAAAAGAGAGTAGAATTCGTAACTTGGCTCGGCTGTGCGGCTGATAGCAGTTGAGTTATCCGAGGGAAGTTGAGAATTGCTATGAAAATTTTGAGCCATTATTCTTGTTCTTTGGTTTTCTGAGGTATTTAAAATTAGCCACAATGCTTGCCAAAGAGGTATTTTCCCATACCGTTGTCCAAAAATTGGGAATTTCCATTACAAATAGATCCCAATACTACTCGGTTAAGCATTTTGAACCCAAAGTTTGGTTTTGGGAAAGGGTTAAAGGGTAAGGGTTAAAGGTTTTTAATTTCTCTTTCCCCCTTCCCCCTTCCCCTTTCCCCCTTAACCGACAAGTATTGAAATAGATCCCACATTCCCCACTCTCAACTGGTCAATGTGGTTTTTTACAATCAAAATACGAGATAATTTTCCAAAGATACAGGGGTAAATTCCAGTGCTTCAGCAACCAGAACTCCAGGAAACTTCGTCGATACAGTCAATCCAGCGCGTGCTTAAGAGTTTAAGCACTTACCGATGGACTTCGCTAGGAGCATTGGTTAGCCTGTTGCTGTTGACGATCGCAAACGCAGTTACCCCACAACTATTTCGGTGGGGAATAGATCAAGGAATCATCAAACAAAACCTCCAAATTGTGCTGTATAGCGCCGCCTGGATGGTAGTCGCCGCGATCGCTCGTGGTGTATTTAACTTTGGACAAAGCTATTTAGCAGAAGCAGTGTCTCAAGGTGTAGCTTATGACCTGCGAAACAAAATTTTCAGCAAGATTCAAAATCTCAGTTTCAGTTATCATGACCAGGCGCAGACTTCCCAACTGCTAACCCGTGTTACCAGCGACATTGAGCAGATCCGTACCTTTGTTGGCACTAACTTAATTCAGGTCATCGGTTCAATTGTGACCTTGGTGACTATTTCGGTAGTTTTGCTGGTGATGAACTGGCAATTAGCACTAATTACCCTGACGGTAGTACCCATGGCCGGATGGTTAATGGCGCGATTCATCAACCGAAATAACAAACTTTTTCGGCAGGTACAAGAGCAACTGAGCAACCTCAATGCTGTATTGCAAGAGAACTTACTCGGAATTCGGGTAGTGAAAGCCTTTGTGCGGGAATCAACTGAAAGGTCGCGTTACACGACACTGAATGATGGCCTAGTCAAGGCAAACATGAAAACCATTAGCGCCATCCGTGATACTTTCCCCGTGATCTTTTTGCTGAGTAATTTAGTAACACTGGCAGTTTTCGGCTACGGGGGAGCGCAGGTAATTGGGAATAGATTTTCCATTGGCGAACTGGTAGCGTTTAATTCATACCTAGCGTTAATACTCCAACCAATTTTGTTAATTGGATTTGCTGCACCTGCGATCGCTCAATCAGCTGCTTCCGCCGAACGAGTCTACGAAGTTGTCGATGCGGAGGTAGAAATTCGCGATTGCCCTGGTGCTATCCCATTCGACACCTGCGTTGGTAGAATCACCTTTGAAAACGTTTCCTTTCGCTATCCAGGAGCAACAACCGAAACTCTCAAAGAAGTTTCCTTTGAAACCAAGCCGAAAGAGCTAATCGCCGTTTTAGGGATGACTGGCTCCGGGAAAAGCACAATTATGAACTTGCTTCCCCGCTTTTACGATGTCACAGGGGGAGCAGTTCGCATTGATGGACGAGATGTAAAAGGTTTCACGCTCAAAAGCCTCAGATCGCGTATTGGGATTGTATTTCAGGAAACCACCCTCTTCTCTGGCACACTCCGCGAAAATATTGCCTACGCCAAACCCGATGCAACCTTAGAGGAGGTAATTGAAGTTGCAAAAACCGCACAAATGCACGATTTTATTAGCGGTTTACCCGATGGCTACGAGACGATTGTGGGTGAACGGGGTGTGGGTTTGTCTGGTGGACAAAAACAAAGAATTGCGATCGCTCGTACCTTACTAACCGATTACAGCATTCTGATTTTAGACGATAGTACCTCAGCAGTAGATGCCAAAACTGCTGCCCAGATTCAAGCCGAACTAGATGGCTTAATGCGCCAAAAAGCTTGTACAACCTTTGTAGTAGCTCAACGCATTAGCACCGTCAAGAATGCCGATCGCATTTTTGTTATGGATAAAGGACGATTAGTGGCACAAGGCACTCATGAAGAATTGATGCAAACCAGCCCACTCTACGGGGTGATTTTAGAATCTCAAGTAAAACCAAAGGAGAAAAATAATCCTCAATTAGCATAATTAATTTTGCTCACACCCTTCTAAATAAGTCGGTAGAAATAAACCAAGTTATCTTACGAAACGTAAATAGGCTTAAAACCTTATC
Source organism: Nostoc sp. CALU 1950 (assembly GCF_051172895.1). Classification (NCBI taxonomy): domain Bacteria; kingdom Bacillati; phylum Cyanobacteriota; class Cyanophyceae; order Nostocales; family Nostocaceae; genus Nostoc; species Nostoc sp. CALU 1950. The sequence goes on from NZ_JBDNJQ010000079.1 coordinate 10,341, forward strand.
AATAACAAATGACAAATGACAGCCCCCAATAGTTAGCTTTAATCGCACCGACTTAACTTAATAAAGACTTTTAATCCAAAATCCAAAATCTAAAATCCAAAATTTTTATGAGAGGCACTATTCCCGTTGTTGCATCTGAGGAAAACGCGAGTCAGCAACTCTCTACCCTGCGGCGCTTTTTGCAATACGTGCTACTCTATCGCAAAGAAATTCCCATAGCCCTGACTTTAGTATTGATTGGTGCTATAACCCAGGCAATTGGGCCATTTTTCCTCGGCTGGTCGATTGATCGCCTAATTGCACAAGGGAATTTGCAAGGACTGCTGCTGTTATTAGGGCTACTTGGACTAAACTACGGACTTGGTGTATTAGCAATCCGGGGTCAAATTATTCGAGTCGGCTGGATTATGCAGCGATTGCTGGCTCAACTGAGGCAAGATATTTTCATTAAAATCCAAAGTTTGCCACTGAGCTTTTTTGATCGCAGTGAAGCAGGCGATTTAATGAGCCGTCTGCTGAATGATGTCAATACCGTGAATCAGGCATTTGGACTGACGATCGCCCAAATGCTGGGCAACACTTTCAGTTTGATCGGTATAATCATTGCGATGCTCTCAATCAACTTGCAACTCGGTTTGTTGAGCAACCTGGTTGTGCCACTGATGATTTTTACCACAAGCTTATTTGCACGTTGGGCGAGAGCCAGATTTCGCGTTACCCGACAAACCATTGGGGAGCTTTCCGCCAAGTTAGAAGAAGATATTGGCAGCGTGCGAGAAGCACAGGCATTTAATCGTGTGCAGACGAACATCGCAGAATTTGATGTTCTCAACGCCGCCAATCGTGATGCCAACGTCGAAGCTGTGGCAATTACTTCAGCCTTTTTGCCCTCCATCGATTTTCTCAACACACTAGCAACAGCAGGCGTGCTGGCTTATGGTGGTTATCTCGCAGTCACAGGCGCTGCAACAGTGGGTGTAGTGACATCCTTTTTACTTTACGTCCAGCAGTTCTTCCGCCCTATCCAAATTCTCAGCCAGTTTTACACCCAAGCTCAATCTGCCTTTGCCGGATTAGAGCGAATCTTTTTATTACTAGATGAACCGTCAGAACTCAAAGATGCACCCAATGCGACAGAAATGCCGCCTATTCAGGGTGAAGTGACATTTGATAATGTCAAGTTTGGCTACAACCCAGATCAACTGGTTCTCAAAGGGGTGAATTTGCACGCCTATCCAGGGCAGATGGTTGCGTTAGTCGGGCCGACCGGTTCGGGAAAAAGTACAATCATTAACTTGATTTTGCGCTTCTACGATGTATCTGGCGGTGCAGTGAAAATTGATAATATTGATGTGCGTAGTGTTACTCAAGCAAGTCTGCGGCGTCAAATAGGCATCGTTCTGCAAGACAATATTCTGTTCAGTGGTACTGTTGCTGAAAACATTGCCTTTGGCGCTCCTTACGCCACCCAAGCGGATATCGAAGCGGCTGCACAACTGGCAAATGTGCATGAGTTCATTACCTCATTGCCACAAGGCTATACAACTCAATTGGGTGAACGGGGAGCGCCCTTGAGTCAGGGACAGCGACAACTAATCAGTATTGCTCGTGCGGTGTTAATTAACCCGCGAATTCTGATTCTTGATGAAGCCACCAGCAGCATTGACACACGTACAGAAGCGCTAGTACAAAGTGCGATCGCCCGCTTGCTTCAAGGTCGTACCAGTTTTGTAATTGCCCACCGTCTCAGTACAGTTACTCAGGCAGATCAGGTATTAGTAATTCAGCAGGGACAAATTGTAGAGCAAGGTACTCACACTGAACTTGTCAATCAGCAAGGTGTCTATGCCAACCTCTATGCCCTCCAACTGGGTGCAGCAGATACAATGGTTCTTCAAAACGAAAAGTAAAATATATTTGAAGAAGAATACAGAATCCAGAATTCAGAATTCAGAATTAATTAATGGAGTATTCAAACCCACCACTAACTATAGACCGCTAAATTTAAGATTTAGCATATTTCTTAAACCCGCTTATTCGCCCGCTAATAATGTAGAATTCATACTGAATTCTGAATTCTGACTCCTGAATTCCTTTTTATAGCTCAAATTTATTAATTGCCAGCCAAGGAATGAAGCTACCTAACCTCGATTCGGAAACTATCAATCGCATCATTGAAATGGCATGGGAAGATAGAACATCTTTTGATGCCATTGAGGCTCAGTTTGGGCTTCTGGAGAAACAGGTAATCGCCCTAATGAGGCGTGAAATGAAGGAATCTAGTTTCAAGATGTGGCGAGAGCGAGTTACCAAACGCAATACAAAGCATTTATCTAAGCGAGAATTTATTGCAGGTCGGTTTAAATCGCACAATCAAAAAACGTAAGTAATTGGGTAAAAACTACCAAATTCAGAAGCACAATGACGAAAGTTACACTCTACATTGCAGCTAGTTTGGATGGCTACATTGCTCGCAGCGATGGCGGAATTGATTGGCTATCAATCCTTGATATAGAAGGGGAAGACTATGGTTACACCGCCTTCTACGAATCGATTGACGCTATTGTAATGGGTAGTAAAACGTATGAAGTAGGGCTTGGTTTTGATAAATGGCCTTATCCAGACAAAAAATCCTTCGTTTTCACTCAGCGCCATCTAAAATCTGATCGTGAAGACGTTGTGTTTGTTTCGGACACAATACAACAGGCGTTAGCAAATATAGAGGCTCAAGGCTTAGAAAACATCTGGTTAGTTGGTGGCGGAGCATTAATTAATTCGTTTCTTCAGCACAATTTGATTGACGAATATATTATTTCAATTATTCCAACTATCTTAGGTGGCGGCATACAACTTTTCCCACCCCCTACCCCTGAAGAAAAATTGGAGTTGATTCACTCAAAACAATATCCAAGTGGTTTACTTCAAGCACACTATAAGCCAATACGCTTGGGTTAGCGTCAAAAACCATAAACTGCATAGGTTGGGTTTAGTTCCTCAAGCCAAGCGTATTGCAAGGGAAAAACAAAGGGTTAAAAATTTATAATTTTGCTTCAATTGGTGAGAAGTCCGATGCTCGGAAAGCGACGCTCGGAACTTCGGTTAATTTGAACTCCACCTAAAACGTCACTGCCATCATTAGGTAGAGGAATGAAACTCTTGTTAATTAAGAATTACGAATTAGGTTTAAACAACCTCAAGAAGTTTTTGAACAGCCTCGCTAAACTGCTCGTAAGGAGAAACTCCCACAATAGTTTCTGCTAAAATACCATCTTTGAAAATTAAAACTGCTGGAATGCTGCGAAGACCGAATTTTTTGAAAATCGGCTTGTTGCTGTCAACATCTACCTTAACGACTTTAGCGCGACCTTTGTATTCCTCGGCAAGTTGATCCATTAACGGACTGATCAGGCGACAGGGGCCACACCAAGTAGCAGTAAAATCAACAACAACAACTTTCTCTTCGCTTCCATTTAAAACAACATCAAATTCACTTTCTTCAACGTAAGCAACTATGTGAGTATCAGTAGACATTTTTTAATTCCTTTAGTATCAAACTAAAATTTCAGCAAAGGACTAACTATATAAACTATACTCCCTTCTGAGTGTCAGATTCACCAGTCACCTACATTGGAAACCCCCGCAACTGAGTTTTCCTGAGTAGCGTATATTTAATAACATACATTTCTTGTACGTAGAATGCGATCAAAATGTAACTTACCATTAAGACTACTTCAGTGCGTTAGGTTCCGAACGAGTAATGAAGATTAAATCACGAGATATTTAAAAAGTGAGAAAACTGTGGAATAATACACAGGTGGTAAATTTAATGCCATTCCATAGATTGATAATAAATGTAAAACTATGATTACTCAACATTACAATTCAATTCATGTTGAAAACAACTTGCTTAAACAAATCAAAATTAAAGAAAATCAGCTAAAAATTGCACAAGAATCTAATATGCTCTATGTAGTAGAGGCATTACAGGATGAATTATTAGAGTTACAACATCAATTGTCAGAGCCTCAAGACGTTGAGGTTCAGGCGTTGATGAGTTTGCTAGACGATTAAAATTGTAAATTTGAGTTGCAAAGTTTATTGAAAACAAAAAACTCTGTTATGCGGAAGCAGAGCATAGTTATTGTGATGCCTGTGGATGTACTTTAGGTGCTATGGCTCAAGAATTAATGACAAGAAGTAGCGATCTAAAGTGTCATACTAAAAGATGATGATTTTTACTTTAGATAAAATTTTAGGGTTTTTGCTGAGTATGTGGTCTTTTTCTCTGCGGTACTGAATCAATCTTAAGAACAGGTTTAATTGAGCGCAGTTGTCTTTGCCTAAGAATTTGAATTTCTCTCTCAATTGAATCTTTTCCTTGCCTAAAAAAGTCTTGAGAGTTATGTGGAACCAAGTCACGAGATAAATTTTGAGCTTGTGCTGGAGTCAAACGAGGAAGGGGTTGTTCAGCATTGGTGGAAGTCTGTACAGCCAAGACAAAAGCTGTTGAAACCACCAAGGGTTTCATTTTTATACATCCGGCAAATATCAGGTTTAACATGATTGATAGATCTGTTGTGTGAATGCTGAATCAAACCATCTTGTGTTGGTCTGATTATAAGCAAAGTACATTTATTGGGTTGCTAATTACCTCCCACAAATGGATGAATTAATCTTGAAATTTTTGATGGATGTTGAGAGCAAGAGAACTGTGCTAGATGTAAAAAATGTACTATTCAGTAGCTAATGGTATTTTTGCCTTTTGAAACACCCGCTCAATAGTAAATTGCAGTCCTTCAAACAAAGAATCTGTGAGTAGTTCTTCTCCCATATAAGTTTGTGGTGCTGCATCTGGATAAAAAACAGTAATACTTCTGGCTTTAATATCTAATACCCACACGCGCAGCACCTTAGCATCTAAATAGTCTTTGGCTTTAGCTGCCATTTGTCCAAAAGTTTGTCCTGGCGAAATAATCTCAATCACCAAATCAGGAGGAACAGGACAAGCTTCGTTTTCATCCCAGTTGGCGGGTAAACGCTCATAAGAAATGTATAAAATATCTGGAATTGGCATCCAATCTCGTCCCCGACGAGTTAATGCAACAACCCATTCCGGGCAAACTTCTCCTTTCCCCTCACACGATTGCTCAATCAAATTGAGAAGAACGCGGGTAAGTTTCGCGTGAAAAAATTTTGGTGACATTTTAGGAATTGCTTGGCCATTAACTAGCTCATAAGTTATGTCTCCCTCTTGTAGTGGAAGATTTAGAAACTCTTGCAAAGTTAATTGATTTTTGGCTTGGAGTATCATGACTCAATAATTCGTAATTCGTAATTCGTAATTCGTAATTGAATGACAGAGCAACTAATTTTTGTTCTGACTCCTAAATTTTTCACATTCCTCGCAAAACTTGCCGAATAATATCCGATGGCACTTCATCGGTAACCGTTACTACACCAATCTCCGTTGGTAAAACAAACCGTACTTTCCCTGCTTTGACTTTCTTATCTAACTGCAACGCCTCAATAATTGCTTCAATATCTACCCCAGTTGGTAATTGAGTTGGTAAACCCGTTTTTTGAATTAAAGCGTTTTGACGTTCCGTATCTTCTTTTTGCCACAATCCTAAATCCACAGCAATTTGACCGGCTGCTACCATACCAATGGCTACCGCTTCACCATGATTTACTAGACGATAGCCAGTCAAACTTTCCACTGCATGACCGATGGTATGTCCATAGTTGAGAATCGCCCGTAATCCGCCTTCTTTCTCATCTTTGCTAACAACATCAGCTTTGGCTTGACAAGAGCGTGTTAGTATGCTGTACAACAGGTCAGGTTTTACATAGCGGAGTTGATCGAGGCGTTTACTTGCTTCCAACTGGGCAAACAATTCGGCATCCCAAATCACACCGTACTTAATAACTTCTGCCATCCCCGCCCGAAACTCACGCATAGGTAGAGTTTTTAACACATCTGGGTCGATCAAAACTAAACGCGGTTGATGAAATGCCCCAATTAAGTTTTTACCGTGGGGATGATTCACGCCAGTTTTGCCACCAATTGCCGAATCCACCATCGCCAACAGAGAAGTAGGCACTTGGACAACATTAATACCGCGCAACCAAGTTGCAGCTGCAAAGCCAGTCATATCGCCAATTACACCTCCCCCTAAAGCCACCATAGTAGAAGAACGTTCTAGGCGGTTTTCCAAAGCGATATCGTAGAGTTTTTGGATAGAATTGAGGGTTTTGTAGCGTTCACCAGGTGGTAGAGTGCAGCTAGCAACTTCAAATCCGGCAGATGTTAGAGATGCGATCGCTCTTTCGCCAAAATGTTTAAAAATCGTCGGATTAGAAACCAGCAGTACCTTCTTACCTAGCTTGAGACTGGCCATCTGTTGACCCAGTTGATCTAAACTCGAAGGTGCGATCGCAATCTCATAAGACTGCTCTGGTAGATTTACATTAATTATAGAAGTCATTGCCCAACCCCAAACAAGCGCTTGTGGGCTGTATTGTATCGCAATCTCGGAAATGGGCATAGGGCATTGGGAATTGGTTAAGAAACAAGGAAGCAGGGGAAAAGTTGCAGTAAGTATTTCCCCTCTACCACCATGCCCAATGCCCCATTCCCAATGCCCAACAACTAATGATTCAATAGATTTAGGAAGTATTCTGGAGAGAAATAAATGTTTGCAATTGTATCTTATGTCGTCTTCTTGGGTTTATTCTTTGGCTTATCTGTAGGTTTGCTGTTCGGTCTGCGGACTGCCAAGATAATTTAATCGAGAGATAGATTCAACCCAAGACTCTTGTGGGGTGGGCATCTTGCCTGCCCTAAGTTTGTAAATAGGTTATAAAACCCTTACTTTTTCACCAAGTCCACCATAAGGACTTGGTAAAAATGCTGTAAGCTTTAGTCCGTCTGCACTTACTCTCTGATGTTGACAAGAAGTTAATTGTTTTTTCCTAAAGTATTGTTACCGCATCGTGATATGATTCAGCTGACTGAATGTGCAGTCATCATATTTAACTGTACTGGTTTCAAGTCCCGTGAGCTTGTCTGACGAATCAATTGCGCCCACTCCGACAACGCAACAAGATGCTAAAACTGGTTCTGAAGACACAGAATCAGGTAACTCCATGCAAGAGTTCTATCAACTCTTCCAGCGATTGTTGGTAATCACGCTTGTCTTGACGGGGGTTATTTTTATCTCTGTGTGGATTTTTTATTCCTTAAACATTGCCCTAAATTATTTAATTGGGGCGTGTACAGGTGTGGTTTACTTAAAAATGTTGGCTAGAGATGTTGAGCAGCTCGGTAGTGAGAAAACCAGTCTGAGCAAAACTCGTTTTGCTCTATTTTTGGGAGTGATGATCGTGGCAACTCAATGGCGTGAGCTACAGATTCTACCCATTTTTTTGGGATTTCTAACTTACAAAGCCACGCTCCTCGTCTATATGGTGCAAATTGCGTTCATTCCTGATTCTTAAAAATGTCAGGCTCACAAAGATAGTAATCCCATCCTCGCTTGTTGGGGAAAATGCTTGAAGAATGCAAATGCTTAGTGTCTTAAACGCCTTTAATTCTTTTCCCCTCGCCGAATTAGAAGTAGGACATCATTTCTACTGGCAGTTGGGCAATCTTAAAATTCATGGGCAAGTTTTTCTCACCTCATGGTTTGTGATTAGTATTCTAGTAGTGGCTTCAATAGCTGCTACTCGAAATGCACAAAGAATTCCCAAGGGCATCCAAAATTTGATGGAATACGCCCTAGAATTCATTCGTGATTTGGCCAAAAACCAACTCGGTGAGAAAGAGTACCGCCCTTGGGTGCCATTTATTGGCACATTGTTCTTGTTTATTTTCGTATCGAACTGGTCAGGTGCGCTAATTCCCTGGAAGCTCATCAAGCTACCTTCGGGCGAATTGGCAGCTCCTACCAATGACATCAATACGACTGTTGCATTGGCATTGCTGACTTCCTTGGCGTACTTTTACGCAGGTTTTAGCAAACGGGGTTTAGGCTACTTTAAGAAATATATAGAGCCAACACCTGTTTTGTTGCCGATCGCAATTCTTGAAGATTTCACCAAGCCCCTCTCCCTAAGCTTCCGGCTATTTGGTAATATTTTGGCGGATGAATTGGTTGTAGCGGTGTTGGTGCTGCTAGTTCCTCTATTTGTACCTCTGCCTGTAATGGCCTTGGGTTTATTTACCAGTGCCATTCAAGCCCTGGTTTTCGCCACCCTCGCCGGAGCATACATTCATGAGGCAATGGAGGGACATGGCGGAGAAGAACATGAGGAGCATTAAACTTCTCAGTTGATAGCACAGTTCCAAGAGCATATTCGCTCAAAATATCGCAAAGCGCGATCAAAGAACTCATGTGCAGCGTGAAAACCACGTTTCTAATCGTTAACGTACTTTTGTTAGTTTTGTAATCAAAGCAAGGAAAATCAACATGGATCCATTAGTTCAGGCTGCTTCAGTTCTCGCTGCTGCTTTAGCGATTGGTTTAGCTGCAATTGGCCCTGGTATTGGTCAAGGTAACGCTGCTGGACAAGCAGTAGAAGGTATTGCTCGTCAACCTGAAGCAGAAGGAAAAATTCGCGGTACTCTGCTATTAACCTTGGCATTCATGGAATCCTTGACTATCTATGGTCTAGTAATTGCCTTGGTATTGCTGTTTGCTAACCCCTTCGCTTAATACCTGAAAATTTTTGTGAGTGTGGAGACGTGAACCATCACGCCTCTACAATCTAAATGTTTTAGGTATCTTAATAGTTCTAATGTTCAGTTGACTAACAATTTTAGATTTTGGGTCGCACCTTTGATTTTGGATTATCAAGAGTTTTCGGTATATGCCCCTGAGCAATACCTGCTCTAAAATCTAAAATTTAGCAATCTAAAATCCCAAATTACTTGACCCTTGTTGGCTATGGGTCTCTAAAATATGAAAGGTTGGATGATGGTGCTAGCCACGAAAACTGCTACTCCAGCCAAAGAGGAGACAAATGTTTGATTTCGATGCTACCTTGCCCTTCATGGCATTGCAATTCCTGCTATTAGCAGCTTTGTTGAATGCAATTTTCTATAAGCCACTGACCAAGGTACTAGACGATCGCGATAGTTACATCCGAACGAATACCCTTGAGGCGCGGGAGAGCTTGGCTAAAGCCGAGCGCTTGGCTACTGAATATGAGCAGCAACTCGCAGACGCTCGCAGACAATCGCAAGCGACTATAGAAGCAGCTCAACTTGAAGCTAAGAAAATTACTGCTGAGAAAATTGCTGAGGCCCAAAAAGAAGCTCAGACTCAACGAGAACAAGCTTCTGTTGAAATAGAACAACAAAAGCAGGAAGCTTTTCGCACCTTAGAGCAACAAGTTGATTCTCTAAGCAGGCAGATTCTAGAAAAACTATTGGGGCCAACTCCAGTTAGATAAGCTAACTAGACTGGCTCTGTGAAAGCATACGCGCAGCTGGGCCCTAGTCCAGAGCGCAAAATTTAAGTGTCACAAAAGGGCACTTTTTTCCCTTCGGGGAAAAGATACTTAACTTCCTTACGGGGAAAAGATACTTAAATTTCCCTTTGGGGAAAGATACTTAAAATTTCCCTTGGGGAAAATACAACGTATTAGCAGCGAGCAGCGCACTTGTAAATGGGTATCATGGGGACATTCTTATTACTTGCCGCAGAAGCGAACGCTGTTCACTCTGAATTGGCAGAAGGCGCAACAGAAGGTGGTTTCGGTCTAAACCTAGACATTTTTGAAACCAATCTGATCAATCTAGCGATTCTGATTGGCATATTATTCTACTTCGGACGTAAAGTTTTAAGCAATATCCTGAACGAGCGACAATCCAATATTGCCACCGCAATTCAGGAAGCAGAAGGGCGCTTAAAAGAGGCAAAGACTGCCCTTTCCCAAGCGCAAGAGCAATTAAAGCAATCTCAAGCAGAGGCAGAACGCATCCGCCAATCTGCTGTAGAAAACGCTCAAAAAGCGAAAGAAGCCTTGTTAGCGAAGGCAGTGCAAGACGTAGAACGCTTGAAACAAACAGCAGCAGCAGATTTAAACACCGAAACTGATCGAGCGATCGCTCAACTGCGGCAACGGGTAGCTACACTAGCATTGCAAAAAGTCGAATCGCAACTCAAAAGCGGGATTGCTGACGATGCTCAACAAAGTTTAATTGACCGCAGCATCGCACAACTGGGAGGCAATGTATGACAAGTCAGGTAGCGGCAGCCGAAGTAGCCCAACCTTACGCACAGGCACTTTTGTCAATAGCGCAATCGAAAAATTTGACAGAAGAGTTCGGGGAAGATGCGCGTACTTTCCTCGGCCTGCTCAGGGCAGACAAACAGCTACATAACTTCTTCAGCAACCCATTTATTCAGTCTGAGAACAAAAAAGCTCTCATCAAACAAATACTTGGTGAAGGCGCTAACCCCTACTTACGCAATTTTTTGCTGATACTGGTAGATAAACGGCGCATTGCATTCTTGGAATCCATTTTTCAACAATATTTGGCGCTGTTGCGGCAGCTGAATCAAACCGTATTAGCGGAAGTAATTTCAGCCGTTCCCCTCACAGAAGCTCAACAGCAGGCAATTACAGAAAAGGTGATCGCCATTACGAATGCTCGCCAGGTAGAACTAGAAACCAATGTAGACAGCGAGTTGATTGGTGGTGTGATCATTAAAGTAGGTTCTCAGGTAATTGACGCCAGTATCCGGGGTCAGTTGCGCCGCCTTTCATTGCGCTTAACTAATAGTTAGGAGTTAGGAGTAGACGCGATTAATCGCGTCTGTACAAGAGTTAGGAGAGATGCGATTAATCGCGTCTGTACAAGAGTTAGAAGTTAAGTAAATAGTAATTTATTTTGACTTTTAACCTTTGCTTTTTTAACTCAGCACTCAGCACTGAATTCAGTCTCGAAAGCAAAAAAGATAGACACATGAGCATATCAATTAGACCTGACGAAATTAGCAGCATTATCCAACAACAAATCGAGCAATACGATCAAGAGGTCAAAGTTGCTAACGTTGGTACTGTCCTCCAAGTTGGTGACGGCATTGCCCGGATCTATGGTCTGGAAAAGGCTATGTCTGGGGAACTCTTAGAATTTGAAGATGGCACAATTGGCATCGCCCAAAACTTAGAAGAAGACAACGTGGGCGCGGTGTTGATGGGTGAAGGGTTGGACATTCAAGAAGGTAGTTCTGTAACCGCTACTGGTAGAATTGCCCAAGTACCTGTGGGAGAAGCCCTAATTGGAAGAGTCGTAGACGCTTTGGGTCGTCCCATCGATGGCAAGGGAGACATCAAATCCTCAGAAAGCCGCTTGATTGAATCTCCAGCACCAGGTATCATTGCTCGTCGATCTGTACACGAACCCATGCAAACGGGGATTACAGCTATTGACTCAATGATTCCCGTCGGTCGCGGTCAACGGGAATTGATTATTGGCGATCGCCAAACCGGAAAAACTGCGATCGCAATCGACACCATCATCAACCAAAAATCAGAAGATGTAGTTTGTGTCTACGTTGCGATCGGTCAAAAGGCTTCCACCGTTGCTAACGTGGTGCAGACATTGCAAGAAAAAGGCGCGATGGATTACACCGTTGTTGTCTTTGCTGGTGCCAGTGAACCAGCAACCCTGCAATACCTAGCTCCTTACACAGGCGCAAGTATTGCTGAGTACTTTATGTATAAGGGTAAAGCTACCCTGATAATTTATGATGACCTCTCCAAGCAAGCCCAAGCTTATCGGCAGATGTCCCTATTGTTGCGTCGTCCACCCGGACGCGAAGCTTACCCTGGAGATGTATTCTACATTCACTCTCGTTTGTTAGAAAGAGCAGCAAAGCTAAGTGACGAATTAGGTAAAGGCAGCATGACCGCCCTACCAATCATCGAAACCCAAGCTGGTGACGTATCAGCATACATCCCCACCAACGTAATTTCTATTACCGATGGTCAGATATTCCTCTCTTCTGACTTGTTTAACGCTGGTATCCGTCCGGCTGTAAACCCTGGTATTTCAGTATCCCGTGTGGGTTCTGCGGCTCAAACCAAGGCAATGAAAAAAGTTGCCGGTAAGATTAAATTGGAACTAGCCCAATTTGACGACTTGCAAGCTTTCGCACAATTTGCTTCTGACTTAGATAAAGCCACTCAAGACCAGTTAGCACGGGGTCAACGGTTGCGCGAACTTCTCAAGCAGCCACAAAATTCGCCACTTTCAGTATATGAACAAGTGGCAATTTTGTATGCAGGTATCAATGGTTACTTAGATGATGTACCTGTAGATAAAGTTACCACCTTTACCGAAGGTCTGCGGGAGTCCTTAAAGGGTGGTAAATATGCCCAAGGGGTACAAGCTTCTAAAGCATTAGGTGACGCAGAAGAAGCTGCCTTGAAGGAAGCGCTGACCGAATACAAGAAGACCTTCAAAGCTACAGCGTAATTAAAGTGAGGAGTGAAGAGTTAAGAGTTAAAAGTTAATGAAACACTCCTAACTCTTAACTCCTAACTCCTAACTCCTAACTCTTAACTCAAGAATATGGCCAATTTAAAAGCAATACGCGATCGCATTCAGTCGGTCAAAAACACCAAAAAAATCACAGAAGCCATGCGTCTCGTAGCTGCGGCTAGAGTACGTCGGGCGCAAGAACAAGTGCTAGCGACTCGCCCCTTTGCTGATCGCTTGGCACAAGTATTGTATGGTTTGCAAAGCCGTCTGCGCTTTGAAGAAGCAAACCTACCACTACTGAAAAAACGCCAAGTTAAGTCAGTCGGGTTGTTGGTTATTTCAGGCGATCGCGGTCTATGCGGCGGCTACAATAATAACGTCATCCGTCGTGCAGAAAACCGCGCCAAGGAAATCCAGGCAGAAGGTTTAGACTATAAATTTGTACTCGTCGGACGCAAATCTACCCAGTACTTTCAACGCCGCGATCAGCCCATCGATGCTACTTACACCGGCTTAGAGCAAATCCCCACCGCAGCAGAAGCCAATCAGATCGCTGACCAACTACTTTCCTTGTTCCTTTCGGAAGAAGTTGACCGCATCGAATTAATCTATACCAGATTTGTCTCTTTGGTTAGCTCCCGTCCGGTGATACAAACCTTACTGCCCCTAGATCCACAAGGTTTAGAAGCAGGCGATGACGAAATCTTCCGCTTAACAACCCGTGGTGGTCAATTTCAAGTCGAACGGGAGAAAGTGACTAGCCAAGTTCGTCCATTGGCTCCTGACATGATTTTTGAACAAGATCCAGTACAGATTCTTGATTCTCTGTTACCTCTGTATCTGAGTAACCAGCTATTGCGGGCGCTGCAAGAATCGGCGGCTAGTGAACTAGCAGCGCGGATGACAGCCATGAGTAATGCTAGTGAAAATGCTGGTGAATTGATTAACACCCTCACCCTGTCTTACAACAAAGCCCGACAAGCTGCAATTACTCAAGAACTCCTTGAGGTTGTAGGTGGTGCTGAAGCACTAACTTAGGAAAATATTTGTTGTGGATTATGGCAAATAGCCAATTGCTAATGGTTTTAAAATTAGCGATTGGCTATTTTGACTAAGTGGAGTCATATATTTTGACTTTGATAATTACGAATTACAAATTACGAATTACAAATTTAAGAATCACGTATTATAATTGAACTATGAAGCGCATGGGTCCGTCACGGTTTCGACAGGTTGGCGAACGCTGCTCTGTGATTCAGGTCGAGAGTGAGTCTCCTCTCGGAAATCAAAGGCTCAAACAAAAAGTAAATGCGAATAACATCGTTAGCTTTGCTCGTAAGGATGCTCTAGTAGCTGCCTAAACACCTCTTATAGGTTCGAGCGTCTTTAGTTTGACTCCGTTAAGGACTGAAGACCAACCCCCAACGGATGCTCTAGCAAGCGTTCTCTGGTTGGCTTGCTGGCTAAGATTAAATCAGAGCATCCTACGTTCGGGATAATGAACGATTCCCGCCTTGAGGGTCAGAAAGGCTAAACCTGTGAATGAGCGGGGGGTCAATACCCAATTTGGACAGCAGTTCGACTCTGCTCGGATCCACTAAAAATAAGTAACAAATCCACCAAAGACTTTAATGTTTAGGTGGATTTTGTTTTATTCAGCTAATTATTTTGTTCCTGGGGTTTTTTGCGTGCGCTTCCAAACCTCCTTCCTCTTTTTTTAAGTACCCGTCGTAATCGATCTGCACTCAAGTTGACTTGACGCTCAGATGCCAATTTTTTTGCTAATTGTTTAGAGTTATAACTCTCTGAATCTTGAGCTAAACAATTTTCTAGATAAACCAAATCTGATTCCGAATATCGCGGTTTTCCGCCTCTGCCAGGAGCATCCCACAAACCTACTAAACCCATCTTTTCCCAGCGATGAAGGGTTTGACGTACTGTTGAAATCGCCCAGTTCAGGCCTTTAGCAATTTGCTCATTTTTTAAGCCGCGAGTATTCAGTAGTAAAACTTGAGCACGATCCTTGGTACGTTGAGGAACATCTTTGGCTTTTCTCAACTCTTCTAAAGTCAGCTTTTCTTCCTCAGTTAGAAAGACTTTTAATCGGCATCCCATAGTTAATAACCTTTTATGCAATAAATTTTTGTCATTTTTATGTCTATTCACGCCTATACACTTAAGTAACTTGGTACTTTATTACACTCTCTAAAAACTAAACTACAAGTATTAAGGTTGTCGGCGTCTACAAGGCTGCTACGTGAGAAGTATTTGGATCGAGAACACTATCAAAGTTTGCAATTTATCATCAGCAATGAATTTTTATAAAAAGTTAGGCATATCAGAGATGACGCCATTAGCCTGTATAGGCAAATTTATTTAATAGCCTGAAGCTGTAGCTTATGGCTATGACAATAAGAATTTGGTGGCGTTATTCTGATTAATGTCTAAAGTTGATAATAAAGGACTGTATCACCAAAGTTCTTAGATGATTCGTATGGTTACGGAGATTTATCGAAACTTTAAAAAGGATTTGTACCCTAGTTTCCATTTTGCTCATTAGAAAAAGATATGTAAGCCTAGTTTCTTTTGATTCAACTAGTTTCTGGAAAAGTGCTTTGCTAATCTCCAAAAAACTATCTGCCTTATCAACTTTACATAAAATTTATATTTTACACAACAAGATTCTTGCTTGAGATAAAAATATATTCAATACCCATTTGAGAAAGCAGTGTTAGCAGCTTTATTTGATGTAGATTGAAAACCTAAAATGATTATCTTACCTTTCCTACCTTTCCTACCTTTCCCACTTTTCTACTTAGTTGTAAGAGAGTAACTTAAAAAAATAGCTTTTTATGATTGATATCTAAATCTATTTTTTTAATATATTTATTTTGCGATCGCTCAATAATGTGCGCCGCAATCATCGGATCTCTTTGTAAATCCTGGTCTGTCCTTACTATTCATACGTCATTCTGAAAAATCAAGGCTAATATCACAGTCCTAGATGTATGATTTTTTAAGTTTGAAGTTTTTCAGTTTTTATTGGCAAATAATATGATAGACATGATATTTTTGAATTAGGACAAAACTAGATAAATAGCAAAATTAAATACTCAGTAAATCCTGATGAATAAATTAATATTTAGTAGATTTTTTGAGTCATAATTTTTGCTAAAAAACAGCCATAATTGATACAAGTTAAATTTTTCAAAAACTGATATTTATTACAACTTAAACAAAAAATAATAGAGAGAATGGGGGCAGAAGAAAAACCTGTTAATTTGCCTCGGAGACGAATAATGGTAGCGATGTCTACGACCGACGATGCCCACGCAGAGAACGTTCAACATCGGTTAACTATACAAACTGTAGAAATTGCCCCTAACACAACGGCGATTCGCTCTCTTGATTGGGACCGCGATCGCTTCGATATCGAATTCGGACTGCAAAACGGCACAACCTATAATTCATATCTAATTAGGGGCGAACAAACAGTTTTGATTGATACTTCTCACCAGAAGTTTCGCGATCTGTATTTAGAGACTCTCAAAGGTCTTGTTAACCCCAAAACAATTGATTACATAATTGTCAGCCACACAGAGCCAGATCATAGCGGCTTAGTAGAAGATGTCCTCCAGTTAGCTCCTAGAGCTACTGTTTTAGCCTCAAAAGTTGCGCTTCAGTTTTTGGAAGGCTTAGTACACGATCCTTTTTCCAAGCGGATTGTCAAAAGTGGCGATCGCATAGATATCGGCAAAGGACACGAAATGGAATTCGTGAGTGCGCCTAACCTGCACTGGCCGGATACAATCTTTAGCTTTGATCGCAAAACCCAAATTCTCTACACCTGTGATGCTTTTGGGATGCACTTCTGTGACGATCGCACCTTCGACGAAGATTTAGAAGCGATTGAAGCTGACTTTAGATTTTACTATGACTGCTTGATGGGCCCTAACGCTCGTTCGCTGCTGAATGCGATGAAGCGGATGGGTGAGCTAGGGAAGATTAATATAATCGCCAATGGTCACGGGCCTTTATTATACCACCACTTAGATGTTCTAACCGGGTGCTACGAAAATTGGAGCCAAAAACAAGCTAAAGCAGAAACAACAGTTGGCTTGTTTTTTGTCTCAGAATATGGGTATGGCGAGCGCCTTGGCCATGCAATTGCCGAAGGTATACTGAAAACTGGCGTTGGCGTAGAAGTACTGGATCTGAGTACTGCTGAAAGCCAAGAAATCCAAGAACTAGCTGGGAGAGCAGCAGGCATCATTATTGGTATGCCTCCAACTACTTCCGCCGCCGCCCAAGCTAGCATCAGTTCGGTGCTAGCTGTCGCCAAGAACAAGCAACTGATTGGGCTGTTTGAATGTTACGGTGGGGATGATGAACCCATTGATACACTCCGGAGAAAATTTCTCGACTCTGGCATCAAAGAAGCCTTCCCAGCGATTCGGATTAAAGAAGCTCCCACCGCATCTACATTCCAGTTGTGTGAAGAAGCGGGTAAAGACATCGGACAATTGCTAGTGCGCGATCGCAACATCAAGCAAATCAAGTCCCTTGATGTCAACATGGAAAAGGCGCTGGGTCGCATTAGCAGCGGACTATATATAGTCACAACTAAAAAAGAAAATGTATCCAGTGCAATGCTGGCATCCTGGGTAACGCAAGCGAGTTTGCAACCATTAGGATTCACAATTGCCGTTGCTAAAGACCGCGCCATTGATTCCTTAATGCAAGTAGGCGATCGCTTCGTCCTCAACGTTTTGGAAGAAGGCAATTATCAAGAACTGAAAAAGCATTTTCTCAAGCGCTTGCATCCTGGTGCTGACCGTTTTGCTGGAGTGAAAACTCAAACGGCGAAAAACGGTTCACCAATTCTGACAGATGCTCTGGCATACATGGAATGTGAAATACAGACCAGTATGGAATGCAGCGACCACTGGATTTTATACTGCACCGTCCAAGAAGGTCGTGTCTCCAAAAACGATGGATTGACAGCCGTTCGCCATCGCAAAGTAGGTAATTACTACTAAAGATTGGGCATGGGGCACGGGGCATAGGGCATGGGGTAAGGAGTATGGGTTATTCTCCTTGTTCCCAATGCCCAATGCCCAATGCCCAATTCCCAATTCCCAATGCCCAATGCCCAATTCCCCAACTTTAAAACAGCTATGACCAATTCCAAGCCACGCGACGTACAAGTTTTACCAATTGCTACAAATACTAAGGCTCTGAGAGCGCGTAGTTGGTCACGTCTGCGGTTTGAAATTGAATACGCACTTGAAAGAGGTACTACTTCCAATTGCTATTTAATTGAAGCTGATAAAACCGCACTTATTGATCCACCGCCAGAAAGCTTTACCGAAATTTATTTAGAGGCATTGCGGCAGACTTTAGATTTGCAACACTTGGATTATATAATCCTGGGTCATTTTAGTCCCAATCGAGTTGCAACCCTCAAAGCAATTTTAGAATTGGCACCACAGGTAACTTTTGTCTGTTCTCTTCCCGGTGCGAACAATTTGCGTGCTGCTTTTCTAGAGCAAGATTTGAAAGTCTTGGTGATGCGGGGGAAAGAAACTCTGGATTTAGGCAAAGGTCATGTTTTAAAATTTTTACCCACTCCTAGTCCGCGTTGGCCAGAAGGACTTTGTACCTACGATCAGCAAACCCAAATTCTCTACACAGATAAGTTATTTGCAACTCATCTCTGTGGTGATGAAGTGTTTGATGATAACTGGGAAGCGCTTAAAGAAGACCAGCGTTACTACTTTAACTGCTTGATGGCTCCCCAAACTCCTCATGTGCAAGCAGCTTTGGAGAAAATATCAGATTTGCAGGTGAGAATGTATGCTGTGGGTCATGGGCCTTTAGTACGCAGCAGCTTAATCGAACTCACCAAAGCTTATGGAGAATGGAGCCGTTCTCATAACGATCGCGAAATTTCCGTTGCCCTACTTTACGCTTCAGCTTACGGGAATACGGCGACTTTAGCACAAGCGATCGCTCTGGGATTAACTAAAGGTGGAGTTGCAGTTAAATCAATCAACTGCGAATTTGCTACCCCTGATGAAATTCGCATCAACCTAGCACAGTCGGAGGGTTTTATCATTGGTTCTCCTACCATCGGTGGTCATGCACCAACTCCCATTCATACTGCTTTAGGGATTGTGATATCAAGCGGTGACAACAGTAAACTCGCTGGGGTATTTGGTTCTTATGGCTGGAGTGGCGAAGCCTTTGACTTAATCGAAGGTAAACTCCGGGATTCTGGATATCGCTTTGGCTTTGACACCCTGAAGGTGAAGTTTAAACCTGATGATGTCACTCTCAAGTTCTGTGAAGAACTAGGTACAGACTTTGCCCAAACACTGAAAAAGGCTAAAAAAGTCCGCGTACCACAACAAGCTGCGACTCCAGTGGAACAGGCTGTTGGCCGGATTGTTGGTTCCGTTTGCGTGGTGACAGCTAAACAAGGAGAAGTGTCTACCGCAATGCTAGGCGCTTGGGTTTCTCAGGCGACTTTCAACCCACCCGGAATAACAGTTGCGATCGCTAAAGAGCGAGCGATTGAATCTTTAATGTATCCAGGCGGTAAGTTTGCCTTAAATATTTTACCTGAAGGCAATCATCAAGACTACATGAAGCATTTCCGTAAATCTTTCGCGCCTGGGGAAGATCGATTTGCCAACTTTAGTACAGCAGTTGCAGATAATGGCTGTACTGTCCTCACTGATGCATTAGCATATTTGGAATGCTCAGTCAACCAACGTCTGGAATGTGGCGATCATTGGGTTGTGTATGCAACTGTGGATGAAGGTAAATTACTCAAGCCTGATGCTGTTACTGCCATCAACCATCGTAAGACAGGCACTCATTATTAAATCTTTATAGGTACTCTTCAACTTAGAAGATTATCCTGCAATGCAACTCTAGCAGCATTTTTGTTACTTACTCTGTCTGCTAGAGATACAATCAACCTCACTAGATGTCTGTACATCTAAATGAATCCACTTATCACTCTCATGTGTAGGTGGATTCATTTTTTTTTGCTAGGAAAAAGGTTTGGAGGTAAAAGTGCATTCTGCTGGTCAGGGATGCCTGCTATAAACCATGAGATAAAATTCTGTATCAATGCGTTTATAAATAACAGCAATCGCAGAACAGACGTATCTACATAATAAATTCATAGTTTTTTTATCATAAGTTTACACGTATATAGTGAAGAATTTAGCGAGTGCAAAATATGATTAAGCGAAGGTTATGAAACTTTTAAAATCTGCTCTCATCAGTAATTGTAATGTTTCATGACCAAGCCAGACAATTTATTACATTTAGCCAGTGAAAATAAGGAGATATTATTGATTAGGAAAATAGACGCGCAAAGTTTTGAGCTTAAGCCCCTTGGGATGTATTTGGTTGAAGCTGAACTAATCACTCCAGATGAATTAGACACAGCACTTAAGATACAAAAGTTGAGTGGTGAGCAGTTGGGAAAAATTCTGGCAATGCATGGTTTTGTTAGGCAGCAAACCATTGAGTACTTCATGTCAAACGTTGTATTGCCAGAGCGACGCAAAATCCTGAAAAACCAGTCTTATTCAGACAATGGTAACAGCGATCGCATCTCTGTAATTGAGCCAACGAGTTATATAAAACCAGTAGATGCGATCGCACCGTTGCAATCATCGCATAAATTGAAAGTATATCTTTCTGCCAACAAAACCCTCAAATTCCTGCTTGGCGTGGTACTTTGCTTGGCTATTATTAGTCTTTTGGCTAATTACAATGTCTACTATCTACCTGACTTCCCTGGCAGAGATATCTCTAGAATTCTATTCGATCTCAACAGCGAGGATAATATTCCTACAATTTACTCTGGAGGAGCTTTACTATTTTGTTCTATTCTGCTGGAGATCATCTTCCAAGCTCAGAGGTTAGCTAAGAATAAAGATGTCTGGGCATGGAGAGGATTGTCAATAGTTTTTGCTGGTTTATTCTTAGATGAATTGATCGGTCTTCATGAAAGACTAACTACACCACTGCGAGGTACATTTAATACTAGTGGTTTTCTTTACTACGCTTGGGTGATTGCGGGTGCTATCTTCGTACTCCTCTTTTTGCTAGTATTTGGGCGATTTGTCGCTACTCTTCCTGGCAAGACACGACGCTTATTTTTCATTGCTGGAACAATCTACGTAGCCGGTGCAATTGCTACTGAATTGGTAGGCGGATACTATGAATATTACTACACCCCCAATAGCATGGTTTATGTCTTCATAACAACTATAGAAGAAGTGCTAGAGATGCTGGGCATAGTTATCTTTATTTATGCGCTGTTGTCGTACATAAGTTGCAATATTAAAGGTATAGATATAGGAATCCACATTATTGATTCTAAAAAGCAAAATCAGCGGACTTAGAGGTTGTTTGAAAAGTATGATTGCTAACATCTAAGCATCAGAAACTTAACCCCCTAGTCATATTACCTACAAGGTAATGGGGGGTTTTAAAGCCTCTTGAACTTTTGAGGAGAGGTTTGGCAGTGGAATTTATAGTATATTTTGCAACTTTTAAAATATCCTCTAACTGCCCGAAATCTACTACTCACTCAGAATAGTAACAATCTGGAAATCACTTTTGAAAGGGTGGTTCATGAAAAAATTATTCTGCAAAACTTTGCTCTGGAAAAACTAGATAATCTCTCAGCAGTGGGTAAGATCCTGTTTAATGAGCCAATTACAATTAGTGACAGCTTTGATATCCTGAAAGCCAACTCCACCCAAAGCACCATCTTCAACAAAAACACAGTCACCTTTCTGAATGACCTGAAAAATAATATCAATGGTTTTGACAACTTAGCTGATGTCATCAATGGTCAGGGGTGAGTGCAATTTCAGTATTAAAGCGGAAACAATATAAATTCATTTGCTGAAATTCCGCAATTGCCACCAAGACAATTGCAAAAACGCAGTGTAGCCTTTAACTAGAAAAAGAGTATCAAGGCAGTTCTTAGACAAAATGCCAACTATGGCCACTAAACTTTTATAATATTTGTTGTTCTTATGACTCCAAAACACACCAAAATTCAATTTCCCCTTTGGCAGTATCTGAACCAGCCTTTATTTAGCCACAATACTAAATTAGTATTGAATCCCCAACGCTTTGCATTGATCTGGCGTCTGCAACTTCTAGAACGCTGCTGGACTAAAGAATGTGATGCCAAAGGGCCTCAACAGCATTAGCTAGCTAAAAAGCCGTCAAACTAAGCCTCGTCCCCAGAACGGGGCTTTTTGCCGTCAAGTAAAGCACTAACAGTCATGTCTCCCATAACATTAATCGCGGTACGGCAGCGATCTAGAAACCAGTCTACAGTAACTAGCAAAGCAATGTACTGGGTAGGTAAGCCGACAGAAGTGAACACTAATGTCATTGTTACCAGTCCCGCATTAGGAATATTCGCCGCACCTACGGATGCAAAAATCGAGGTAAGAATGACAATTAACTGCTGTCCTAGACTTAGATGTTGCCCAATTAGTTGGGAAATATACAACGCAGACATTGCTTCATAGAGGGCAGTGCCATCATTGTTGAAATTTGCCCCGACTAATGCCCCCAAGGCAGCAGAAGATTCCCTTAAACCAACTTTCGTTTGCAAAACCTCAAAGGTTATGGGCATTGCCGCCGCTGAGGAAGAAGTTGAGAAAGCTGTCAAAAAGGCATCAGAACCGCCAGCTAGGAATTTTAGCGGGTGTACCCAAGAACCAAATTTTACTCTGGTGAGGTAGTAACACGCTTGCAATACCAGCGCTAACAACACCGCGACGATGAATGCACCCAAAGATTTAAACGGTGCAAAGCCCTGCATTGCAACGGTTTTAGCAACAATCCCAAATACTGCGAAAGGGACTAAGGCAATTACCCAGTTGAGGACGCGGACTACTGCTTCAAATAAAATTCCGATGACATCCTCAATTGGCTGGTATCCGTTCTTACCTTGGGCGATTTGTTCAGTTTTTAATGCCCGCAGAACGATGCCAAAACTTAGAGCAATCACAATTAGTTGGATGACATTATTATCAACTAATGGCTTGAGAACAGCCTCCGGTACAGCATCTTTGAGTATTCCCCAAGGGTCAAGACTCTGAGGAGTTATTTCTGTACTTGTTGAGGTCGTTACATTCCCCCAAGTCCCCGGACGTAGTACATTCGCGACGAAAAGCCCCACTAAAATAGCTACGGTAGTGTTGGTTAAAAGTAGTACTGCCAGCCGCCGTCCGGCTGTCCCAGGGATGTTGGTAGTCATCAAAGTATGCAGCACTGCTACCAGAATCAGAGGTGTAGCCAAGGCGCGGAGAGCCTTTAGCACCAATTCCGCCGGAATTGCTAAATTATTGATTAAGGTGGCGTTGCTGGGATTGGGATTCCCTGCACCAAGGGCAATTCCGACACTGACTGCCACTACTAGGGCGATGAGAATTTGCAACGTGAGAGGGATACGCTGCCACCAAGGGCGAGTTTTGGTTGCAGGCGAAGTAGTACTCTCTGTTTGACTCATTAGTTAAATACTGGTTAACTGCTGTAACTATTAAAACAACACTAATGTTAGTGATAATTTCGGAAAAAGAACAGCTTAAATTTTGGGTAAAAACTGTTAATCTAAGATTCCGTTGGTTTGCAAAATCTGGCTCGAAAGGGTATACCACAAGGTAGGCCCCTAGAGGTATCTTGGCTTGTGGTTGGAGATGCTTATGTCCTTTGTCCCTTTACATATTCACAGTGACTACAGTCTGCTCGATGGAGCAAGTCAGCTACCAGAGTTAGTGAATCAAGCGATCGCACTGGGAATGAAAGCGATCGCTCTTACCGATCATGGTGTCATGTATGGCGCTGTTGAACTGATCAAAATTTGCCGTAGTCAAAATATTAAGCCGATTATCGGCAATGAAATGTATGTAATTAACGGCGATATCGAGAAACAAGAACGCCGCCCCAAATATCATCAGGTAGTTTTAGCTAAAAATACCAAAGGTTACAAAAATTTAGTCAAATTAACCACAATTTCTCACCTCAAAGGTGTTCAAGGTAAAGGAATTTTTTCTCGTCCTTGTATTAATAAAGATTTATTAAAAGAATATCATGAAGGCTTGATTGTCACCAGCGCTTGTTTGGGTGGAGAAGTTCCCCAAGCGATTCTCAGTAATAGACCAGATGCCGCCCGGAAAGTTGCTCAGTGGTATAAAGATGTATTTGGTGATGATTATTATCTAGAAATTCAAGACCACGGTTCCCAAGAAGACCGGATTGTTAATGTTGAAATAGTCAAAATTGCGCGGGAACTAGGCATTAAAATCATTGCCACTAATGATTCACATTTTATATCTTGTTTTGACGTTGAAGCCCACGATGCTTTGCTATGTATTCAAACTGGCAAATTAATTGTTGAAGATAAGCGGATGCGTTATAGCGGCACAGAGTATCTCAAATCTGGTGAGGAGATGCGGCAGCTATTTCGTGACCATTTACCGGATGATGTAATTGCAGAAGCGATCGCAACTACTGAAGAAGTCGCCGATAAAGTCGAGCCTTACCATATCATGGGTGAGCCTCAAATTCCTACACCTCCGATTCCTTCTGGTCATACTGCTGACACTTACGCCGAAGATGTTGCATGGAGCGGACTTTTAGAACGCTTAAATCGCAAATCTCGCCAGGAAGTCGATTCCGTCTATAAAGAAAGATTGGAATACGAACTGAAAATGATTCAGCAGATGGGTTTTTCCAAATACTTTTTAGTTGTTTGGGACTACATCAAATTTGCTAGAGATAATAATATTCCTGTGGGGCCAGGTCGGGGTTCGGCGGCTGGTTCATTAGTTGCTTATGCAATGCGAATCACTAATATTGATCCTGTACATCATGGGTTACTATTCGAGCGTTTTTTGAACCCAGAACGGAAATCCATGCCTGATATTGATACGGATTTCTGTATTGAACAACGGGATAAAGTTATTGAATATGTAACTGAAAAATATGGTGCAGATAGAGTTGCCCAAATTATTACTTTTAACCGTCTAACTTCTAAAGCAGTTTTGAAAGATGTCGCCAGAGTATTAAATATTCCCTACGGCGAAGCTGACAAAATGGCGAAAATGATTCCTGTAGTGCGGGGGAAACCAACGAAACTCAAGGTGATGGTTTCTGATAAAACTCCAGAACCAGAATTTAAAGAGAAATATGATAAAGAACCCCATGTTCGCCATTGGCTTGATATGGCAATGCGAATTGAAGGAACTAACAAAACTTTTGGTGTTCATGCAGCGGGTGTGGTAATTTCTGCCGATCCACTTGATGAAATTGTGCCGTTACAGAAGAATAATGACGGTTCTGTAATTACCCAATATTTCATGGAAGACTTGGAATCAATGGGTTTGTTGAAAATGGATTTTCTGGGTTTGCGGAACCTGACGCTAATTCAAAAAACTGTAGATTTGATTCAAGAAACGCGAGGATATCGGGTTGATCCCGATGAAATTCCCCGCCAAGAAAGAAAAGCCCAGAGGATATTAGCTAAAGGTGAACATAGCAGTTTACCTAAAGATGTCCAAAAAACTTATGAGTTATTAGAAGCAGGTGAGTTAGAAGGAATATTTCAATTAGAATCTTCTGGGATGCGTCAGATCGTGCGAGATTTGAAACCTTCTAATATAGAAGATATTTCTTCAATTTTGGCACTTTATCGACCAGGCCCGTTAGATGCAGGACTGATTCCTAAATTTATTAATCGCAAACATGGTCGAGAAAAAATTGATTATCAACATACCATTCTGGAACCAATATTAGACGAGACCTATGGAATTATGGTCTATCAAGAGCAAATCATGAAAATTGCTCAGGATATGGCGGGATATTCTTTAGGACAAGCTGATTTGCTGCGTCGGGCGATGGGTAAAAAGAAAGTTTCTGAGATGCAAAAGCAGCGCGAAAAATTCGTGGATGGCGCAGCCAAAAATGGCGTTCAGAAAAAAGTTGCGGATGAATTATTTGAGCAGATGTTGAAGTTTGCTGAATATTGTTTAAGCTATGACACGGAAATATTGACAGTAGAATATGGATTAATGCCGATTGGAGAAATTGTCGAAAAAGGCATTGAATGTACTGTATACAGCGTTGATAATAATGGAAATATTTACACGCAATCTGTAGCACAGTGGCACGATCGCGGACAACAAGAGGTATTTGAGTATTGTTTAGAAGATGGTTCAATAATTCGGGCAACAAAAGACCATAAATTTATGACTGCTGATGGTCAAATGTTGCCAATTGATGAAATATTTGAACATGAATTGGATTTGTTGCGGGTAGAGGGTTTACCGGAATGAGGGCAATACGGTTCGGTTGATGACAATTCTAGATCGCAAAGATGGGATAAATCATCATGAAGACGCGATAAATCATCATAAATAAAGACGCGATAAATCGCCGTCTCTACAAAAGACTGATTATTGTAGAGACGGCGA